>JABIHL010000054.1 GCA_018649665.1 Chloroflexota bacterium
GGTCACCTTGGTGACAACAACGGCCCAAGAGATCAGCGTGGTTACGAGGACAACGTTCTTACCTACACAACCGAAGTTCTCGATGAACCGCTTGATGTAACCGGGCGTGTGAAGGCTGTATTGCATGCGTCGTCATCGGCGATCGACACCGATTGGGTCGTAAGAATCACCGATGTTCACCCTGACGGCACTTCTATGCTTGTGTGTGACGGAATCTTACGAGCGAGATTCAAAGACTCGTTCGAGAAGCCGATTGCTCTTGTACCACACCAACCGACCGAATTTGTTGTTGATTTATGGGCGACAAGTCACGTGTTTCAGAAGGGACACCGACTAAGAGTTGCAGTTGCAAGTAGCAGCTTTCCACGATGGGATATCAACTGGCAAACAGGCAAGAACAATGCGTTGGAATCGAGTGGAATTGTGGCTCACAATCGGATCTTCCGTGATGAAATTCGACCTTCTCAAGTAATTCTGCCGCTGCTGTAGTCGCCGTGGAGTCGAGTCAAATGAGGCTCGTTCGTGCACAAATCGAGTTTGGCAGCGTACGCCTCTAACGTATGTGCGTGTGCGCACACGGACTCGGTGCGACGTTTACTCATATGTGAAATGCCCTTCGTGACTAATCTCAATTGAAACACCGATTCCGACACCTACAGTAGTTATTCCTCCGGATCGTCGAAATTGCACCAACAGAAGTGCTGCCGGTTGCTGCCGCACCGGTCGATCCTGAAGCGGCACCAGCTTCTGACGATGCTGCTGCAGAAGACACGTATGCTGTAGTTTCCGAATAGGACATCGCCGCAACTGTATCCGCAATGCTGGCTGCTGATGAAGATCTAAACGGCGAAACTTCGGCTGAGGTCATACTGGCCCCTGAGCCTGCGCTGACGGTGTTCGGCTGCAATGTCCCAACCGGGCCCGAGGCGGCGGCTGGCGCGGTACTAGCTGGTGCTGATTACATCCTTATGTCTGCCGGGTTGTTCGGTCTTATCGTTGCTCGTGTTCGACCTAAACGTCGTAAAGACGAAGATTAGTTTGCACGACTAAATCTGACTTAAAGGTACGGCCCGCCAGGACCCCAGTCGTCGGCTCCTGTAAGTCGTTTTCGCAACGTACGCAATTGAAGCGGCATTTTAGCGTTCGATTCCCAAGTCTGGTCGATCCCCTCGGCTTGGGGTTGGCCTTTGACCATGATTTCGATCAGGACTGGTCCGGGACTTGAGAGAATTTCAGATAGCGACGAGTCGAGCGACTCAACATCGTCGAAGCGATAGACCGAGGCGTAACCACATGCTTCTGCGGCTTTGGCGTACTCAACACCGGGTGCTGGAACTGCTTGCCCGCCAGTGACCGAGTAAATGCCGTTGTTGAACACGAAGTGATAGAGATTTTCTGGCGCCATCCCTGCGATAGTCGCGAGCGATCCGAAATTCATCAGTAACGAGCCGTCGGCATCGAGGCAAATTACCGAGCGTTCGGGTTTGCCGAGGGCTACTCCGAGCGCGACTGATGAGGCTTTTGACATGGCGTTCGCAATCCCGATATCGAGGTCGGGATGTTCGGAAATCTGGTACCAGTATTTAGTTTGCGTCATGGTCGTGACCACGACGGCCTCGTCGCGTGAATCGTTGATGACTCGGCAGGCGTCGGTGTAAGTAATCATTGGGCACCGCCTTGTTCTGCACCGATTGCTTTGTCGGATTTGGCATATTCGGTGCCGATCGCTACTGCAACAGGCTGGTTCGTTTTTGCAGCCAGTTCAAATGCAAGCGGTACTCGATCAAGATCTTCATCCGACTCAACTACGAAGTAATCGACACGCCACATGTGGAGAAACGGTTCGAGGATCGTCGCTGCCGAGTCGGGCGTGTCGCCTTTGCGATTGTGCCCTCGGTATCCGATGAACATCACCAGCGGCAGACCGATTCCGAGTGCGAGCCCTCTTAGAGCGTCGCCAGCTTCGTAAAGCCCGGCGTTCTGAATTGAGATGACAGGATTTTGACCCGCCACGAATAATCCTGCCGCAACTGGTATCGCCTCACCTTCGCGAGCAACAGGTACTAAGGTGATCGACGGTTCATCCATCAGAGCTTGGTACATGTGTGCCGTCTCTGAATCGGGAAGCGTTACGTAGTGTGAAACACCGTGTTGCACGAGCTGAGCTATTACGTTTTTTGGGTGCAGAACGCCGTTAATCAAGCTGGATACCGTTTCCTTGGTTCGTCGGGATGATCGGAATGCAGGGCGAGATTAGCTGTCGATAGCCTTCAGCGCAATATGTTGATCGGTGCGAACTACTCGATGACTGGCTTTGTTGGACGCCTAGTGGCGATCAGAAGCAGAATGGCGAGAATCGCTGCCACGGTGAACGTAGGGAACGTTCTTTCGTACGATCCGGTGTAGTCGAAGATCAGCCCGGCGCCGATTGCGCCAATCGCTTGTCCGCCGCTTACGAACGGTTCGGTCGCACCTCGAATCGCTCCGAGTGAACTGCGCCCGAAGTAGTGCGCAATGGCTACAGGTGGAACGACCAATAGCCCTCCAAGACCTATTCCAAATAAGGCGGCGGCGGTGAACGCCATCGCTGGTGAATCGACCAATAGGAACAGTAGTGACATTCCGCCGAGCCAAGCAGCTGTCATCGAGTACACGATCTTTACTGGCAATCGATCAAGCAGATTGCCCCAGAGGATGCTGCCGATTGCCGTTCCACCTGCCATTACGGTTAGTGCCGATGCGGCGATCGATGGGCTTATTCCATGGTCGCGTAAGAATGCTGCCTGATGAATATTCACACCTGTGTGAATGAAAAATACGAGTCCGCCGACTAATGCCAGCATCCACATAGCTGGAGTGCGCATCGCCTCTTTGAGAGTCCACTGTTCTTCTTGATCCGCGGCGGTTTTTATTTGAGTCGCCCCGGTTGTTTCGATCGTCGCCGTATCGCCGTCAGGTGTTAGTCCAACGTCCTCGGGCTTGTTTACGAAGACCAATAGCGTTAGCGGCAGGGCGATTACCCAAACGGATATTCCCATCCAGAACCACGCCATTCGCCAGTCGCCATCGTTAGTGTTCATGAACAATTGGGCGAACAGCGGGAAGAGTCCCATTCCTAGAGAATGCGATACGCCTAGTATCGAGGATGAACGTCCACGCATACGAACAAACCACTGTGCCACGGCCGTTGAAGCTCCGATTTGGAGAGGGGCTTGGAACATCAGTCGACCTGCGCCGAACAACAGGTAAAAACTAACCGGGCTAGTGGTCCATCGCAGCGAGAGAATCACGGCGCCCAAAATAAAGACCGACGAAGCCATCAGTACGCGGGCACCGTAACGCTGGAGAATCCAACCGGCGAGAGGCGATACGAACATCGACACCAGACCAGCAGCAGCGGCGGCACCTACGATCAGAGTTCGACTCCAGCCGAGATCTTCGCTCATTGGGAACACAAACACTGCGATAGTCAGTGTGGCGGCAGTGTTGCGAACAAACATTGTTGATCCGGCTGCTAGTACCACTGCCCAACCGTAGAAAAATGGGGTGCGCTGGGCGAGCGCGGCGCGTGGATCGGTCGATGTAGATGGCGTTGGGTTCATATTCAGGAGGACTAGGCGGATGTAGTTATTTGCACAAGGCAGGATGCTAGCAGTGGTAACTCGGCGAATGTTCCTCAGAAATAACCAGTACCACTGGTAAAGTGGTTACTCGAAGAATTGGGTCAGACGTTTTTCGCCGCGCAGTTGGTGGTAAATTCTGATCTGCGAATTTGATCTTTTGTAATCACACGGTATAAGCAGCAAGCAAAATATGTCACCTGAATCAACTTCTTTCGACGCCAAACGATCGTTCGAGACGACGGCTGGGACGGTTAACTACTACTCCCTTTCGGCGCTCGAAGATGCCGGGCTACTCGATATTTCCAAGACGCCTTACTCGATCAGAGTGCTTCTTGAGAACGCATTACGCAAAGCGGATGATGGGCCTGCGAATGACGACCACGTGAAGTTGGTCGCTTCGTGGAGACCCAACGCCAAGCCCGCCAGCGAGTTTCCGTACATGCCGGGTCGAGTTGTGCTCCAGGACTTCACGGGCGTGCCGGTAGTGGTCGACATTGCCGCAATGCGTGACGCTGTTTCGAATGCGGGTGGTGATTCATCGATCATCAACCCGATCGTTCGATCCGACATGGTCATCGACCACTCGGTGCAGGTCGACTATTTCTCGAACGCCGGCGCACTTGCGATGAACATCGAGCGTGAGTTCGAACGAAACACTGAACGGTATCAGCTGCTCAAATGGGCGCAGGGTGCTTTCAATAATCTAAAAATTATTCCACCGGGAGCAGGAATCGTTCACCAAGTGAACCTCGAATTCCTCGCTGAAGCCGTGCTTTCGGAAGAGAATACCGCTGGCGAACGAGTCGCATTCCCCGACACCTGTGTCGGCACCGACTCGCACACCACGATGGTTAACGGTCTTGGTGTGCTCGGTTGGGGTGTGGGTGGAATCGAAGCCGAGGCAGTGATGCTCGGTCAGCCGTACTACATGGTTGTTCCAGAAGTAGTCGGCGTTCGACTTACAGGATCGCTACCAGAAGGCTCTACCGCAACTGATCTTGTTCTGGGCATTGTTCAGATGCTTCGAGAAGAGGGTGTTGTCGAGAAGTTTGTCGAGTTCTATGGTCCTGGTCTCGAAATGCTGCCACTAGCAGATCGGGCAACTATTGCGAACATGGCGCCTGAATACGGCGCAACTTGTGGCTTCTTCCCTATCGACGATCAGACGCTGAAGTACATGCGTGATACGGGTCGGGATGACGCGACGGTTGAACTTACCGAGAAGTACGCAAAGGCAAATTCGTTCTTCTACGATTCTTCAAGTGAACCTGAATATTCAGTCGAACTGAGCTTCGATCTCGAAAGCACTGTTCCCGCAATGGCAGGTCCGAAGCGACCTCAGGATCGCCTAACCCTTTCTGAGGTCGGCACGAATTTCAATTCTTCATTTGCCGATGCTACGACCGATAAGCACGATGTTGAAGTCGATGGCTCCAAGGGCGCTGTCGGCGATGGATCGGTCGTAATTGCTGCAATTACTAGCTGTACGAATACTTCGAACCCATCGGTGATGGTTGGCGCTGGTCTGTTGGCTCGAAACGCTCGTAAACGTGGGCTAAATCGACAACCTTGGGTGAAGACAAGTCTGGCACCCGGCTCGACTGTTGTTACTCGATATCTTGAGGCAGCAGGTTTGAACGAAGATCTCGATGCGCTTGGTTTCAATACCGTGGGCTACGGCTGTACGACGTGTATCGGAAACTCGGGTCCGCTTCCACAGGAAGTATCGGATGCCGTGAACGATCACGAGCTGACAGCTGCCGCTGTCGTTAGCGGAAACCGAAACTTTGAAGGACGTGTTCACCCTCAAGTGAAAGCGAACTACCTAGCGTCGCCTGTTTTGGTTGTTGCGTACTCACTTGTGGGTAAAGTCGATACTGATTTGATCCGTGAGCCTCTGGGTCAGGACGAGCAGGGCGTTGACGTTTTCTTGAAGGATATTTGGCCTTCGCAGCAGGATATTGCCGACACGATCGCTGATTCACTTACTGCCGACATGTTCAAGGAACAATACGGTCAGGTGTTTGCTGGTTCGCCGGAATGGCAAGAGCTTCCAGCTCCAACCGGTATGAATTTCGAATGGGATCGTCAGTCGACTTACATTCAGGAACCACCATATTTCGAAGATTTTGGAGATGAGCCAACGGTTCGGTCTGAGGTTATGGGTGCACGTGTATTGGTTGGCTTTGGTGATTCGGTTACAACCGATCACATCTCACCAGCGGGCGCTATCCCACCGAGTGCGCCTGGTGGTCAGTTCCTAGTCGGTAACGACGTGCCACGACGCGAGTTCAACTCGTACGGATCACGTCGAGGAAATCACGATGTGATGGTTCGAGGTACTTTCGGAAACATTCGACTGCGTAACAAGCTGACGCCTGACATGGAGGGCGATTGGACTGTTCACTTGCCAGATGGCGAGCAGATGCGAATCTTCGAGGCTTCTGCGAAGTATCAGGCCGAAGGCACTCCGCTGATCGTATTGGCGGGCAAGGAATACGGAACCGGTAGCTCGCGTGACTGGGCTGCGAAGGGTCCGATGTTGCTTGGTGTTCGAGTCGTTATCGCTGAGAGTCTTGAGCGTATCCACCGATCTAACCTGATCGGAATGGGCGTTCTACCACTCGTATACACAAACGGTGATACCGCTGAGTCGCTGGGTCTCGACGGCAAGGAATCATACGACGTTCCGGGTATTGGCAATTCGGTTGAGCCTGGCTCTACGGTGACGGTTACAGCGACGTCTGACGATGGCAAAGTGACCAAGTTCGAGGCGCTCGTTCGAATCGATACTGCTATCGAGAACGAGTACTACCGTAACGGTGGATTGCTGCCTTACGTTCTTCGACAGATGATGGCAGAAGCCTAGAACTGGTCGATAGTTAGTTAGTAAATAACAAAAAAAACCGGGGAGCACGATTGCTTCCCGGTTTTGTTTTAAATTCGGATTCGGATCTGATTGATTGTGCTCGTTAACCCCGTTGATTGTCGCCCCAACGATCGACGCGGGAAACGACTAATTCTTCATGTAAAACATCTTCAAGGGATTCAAATGTCCATTCAAATCCTGAGGCGCGTAATTTTTCTGGATAAACCCGCTGACTCGATA
>JABIHL010000003.1 GCA_018649665.1 Chloroflexota bacterium
CCCGCCATATTTTTGAACAATGACCGGACGTCGTTCAGATTCTCGAACGATCGTCATGAACTCGAAACCACTGACGTACCTTCGTGTGCAACACCTAGGATCATCGACTTGCCTTCGACGCCTAAAATACGAGCAGTCTCAGCCATTTCGTAGCTAATCGTCACCTCACGCCCGGTCGCCAATGCGAGCACAGTAGGACCTGCACCAGAAAGGAATGCGCCATGAGCGCCACCCTTCATTGCCGCCTCAATAAGCTGCGGCATGGCAGTAAACGCCTGGGCACGGTGCGGCTGGTGGAGTCGATCGTCGGTAGCGTATTTCAGCAATTCCAAATGACCCGATGATAGAGCGTTCACCAGAAGTGCAGCTCGACCAATGTTGTAAACAGCATCGGTTCGGCTTATCTGGTCTGGAAGTCGA
Source organism: Chloroflexota bacterium (assembly GCA_018649665.1). Lineage (GTDB taxonomy): Bacteria > Chloroflexota > Dehalococcoidia > Lucifugimonadales > Lucifugimonadaceae > Lucifugimonas. Next base: position 421 of record JABIHL010000003.1, read on the forward strand.
GCTCTCGATTCGTGAGTGTTCATCTTCATTTCAGGAATAAACAGCACTGCGTACAGCTCTTCAGGAAGCTTGACCTGATCGACAATCCATTTATCAGCACCGTTCCGAACGCCAACGGTGCACCCACCATAAATTGCTGGCGCAACATTGTCGGGATGCCCTTCGATGTCGGCAGCCAAAACGGTTAGCTCTTCCTTCGAAAGATCAGCACCAGAAATAGCCGAGCCCGCGACCAAACCGCTCACTATCGCCGATGAACTACTGCCCATTCCACGAGAAAAAGGAACCCGATTGTGTTGTTCATATTTCAAACTCGGAACAGGCTCACCGATGTGGTTGAACACTGCCTCAACACCTGTAACCGCGAGGTTACGGGTATCTTGCGGTGCCAAATCTGCACCTTCGCCTGTCGATGAAACACTGAACTCTCCTCGGGAGATAGTGAGATCATTCCACACATCGAGAGCCATGCCGATGCTATCGAAACCGGGTCCGAGATTAGCTGTTGTTGCTGGAGCGCGTACTGTTACTGAGTTCAAATTCGTAGTTACAAGAAAGATTAAAATTTTTGAATAATTGACCGTTGTCAGTGATCACACCGCAACAACGGACTCGCCAGTTCGAAAATCTAGTTGTATTTTGAACCAACCTTGTAAGTATAATCTGCCGTCGTACATACAGACTGCTATTTTAGTAATCCGTTTTTACCAACTAGCCCACACATATCCACCAACCCAAAGCAAAGCAGTCCATCAACATGTCGAACATCGCAGTAATCCTCGGTCCTGATAATGAAGGAACCCAAATCCGATTCAAAGAAACATCGGAAGCTGCTGAGAAGGTAGGAGGCATCGATCTTCGATTCGTCGATAGCACACAGTCGTTCGACGATATTGTGGCGCAGTGCGCAGGTGCGGTTGTACTACTGCCGACAGGTCACCTCAAGGGCATGGCTGAACTCGCTGAGAAGGTCGGAACGGTAAAACTGGTGCAGACATTCAGCGCCGGCACCGACTACATCGATAAAGCAGGTCTCGCCGAAATGGGAGTCAATGTATCCAACAACGGTGGAGCGAACGCTGTCGCTGTTGCCGAGCACGCTATCGGTCTAATGTTCTCGACGAACCGCAAGCTCGACGTTCAGATTCAGAGCGTGAAGGACGGCACGTGGATGGCGGGTGTCGAAGGCGACCGAGCAGAATTTCACACGCTAGTCGGCAAGCGAATCGGAATTGTCGGTCTTGGTCGCATCGGTTCACGAGTTGCCAAGCGACTCGCCGGGTGGGAGTGCGAACTCGTCTACCACGATGTAATTGAGCACGACGCCGAGTACGTTGCCGCAACCGGAGCCAAGAGAGTCGATTTCGATGAACTAGTTTCAACCTGCGACATCATCACCCTGCACGTTCCGCTCGATCGTGTGACCGAGCACATCATGTCGGATCGTGAATTCGAAATGATGAAGCCGACCGCTATTCTCATCAACACTTGCCGTGGCCCAGTGGTCGACGAATCGGCTCTAATTCGGGCACTCGAATCGAATAAGATATTCGCCGCAGGACTCGACGTTACAGAAATCGAACCAATCGAAGCCGACAACCCACTGCCGACCATGACGAACGTCGTGGTGACACCGCATCTGGCGACTCGTGCAATCGAATCCGAATGGAACGCAGCTCAGTTCACCATGGAAAACGTAGGACGAGTAATTCGAGGCGAAACCGCTGACTGGATCGTAAAACCAGTTTAGGGCGAATGACCCCGCTACTTCTCCGGTCCTCCCTCCCAGAGTGGGAGGGAGTTAGAGGGTGGGAGACTGCGGCGCTGAGCCGAGTCATCCGATGACGAGCGCGACCAACGCACGTAAACCTCACACAGCAACCTCACTCGAACCGTCGCTATAATCAACAGATCGACAAGTCGGGGTGTGGCGCAGCTCGGTAGCGCGCTTCGTTCGGGACGAAGAGGTCCTCGGTTCAAATCCGAGCACCCCGACCACATATCGCAAATAAGAAATCCCAGTTGGAATATCTCTAACTGGGGCTTTCTATTCCAGTTCATAAAACCAAATGAACCGTGTGGACAGATATGATGCTGTCGAAAATTACTTTGACGAACTTCGGAATAATTCATCCTTTGCTCCCCGCACGACACCTACTTCCGCTTCTCGCACTCACTCTACTTGCCATCGCGTTAACCGCTTGCGGTTCGAGCGGTGATTCGCAGTCGCAAATCGATGCCTTTGCGAAGATCACTCCTACAGAAAAATTATTCTCGATAGACGATTTCAAACCCATCAGGTTCAAAACTTCGCATGAGTACGATGTTGAAGGATTAACCGGTGCTGTAAGCGCGTGGAACGGCTTCTGGACGCCATCGGGAACGGTTGCGAAAGAATTCGAAATGCGTTTCTATGCCTCGCATACCGATGCAATAGAACTGGGCACGAGCTTGGCACTTGAAGCCTCGGGCGAAACGGCACTACTCGATGAAGAAGATGCCACCTGGCTGGAAGGCTTGAAGGACCGCCGAGCGTATTTTTCTGCTCCCTCGTCTCACGGCAGTGGAAGCGTCCAGCCGATGTACGGCAGTTACGCCATCTACGGGAATATGGTCTTGCTTTGCGAAGGAGCCAACGAAGAGCAGGCGCTCGAATACTGCGCAGCGATCATGGCCGCAGTCGATCCGATAGTAGCCGAATGACAAATATTCAGTTCACATCCTCCGCCGAAAAATACCTCGCCGAACCCGCAAACATGGTTCTTGCGACGATACGTAAAGACGGCCGACCGCAACTTTCGCCGGTTTGGTTTATTTGGCAAGATAACGAATTTCTAATCTCGACCACGGCATCGACAGCCAAGTGGAAGAACTTACTTCGGGACCCACGATGCACAGGAGTGGTCGACGCTCCCGCCGGGCGATACATATCTGTCACCGGTATCGTTGAAATGTGGATTGAAAACGCTCCTCACGAGGTCACCACAAAAATCGTTCGGAAGTATAAATTGGGCGATGAGTTTGAGCCTTATATGGAAACCGTTAGGAACGATCGACCCGAACGCGGCATCATTCGCCTAAAGCCCGAAAGCATCGTCACCAGCGGATTCGACTAATCGACGAAGCCCTCAACGAAGCGAAGCCCAACGAGGCGAAGTCCAGCTAGGCGAAGCCACGAACTACCGAACGAATCGATCGAACATCCACAGTACGATCAGCATCATCACAGCGAATGCCACCAGCGAAACACTCACCGCTTCGAGTCCAACGGCAGCAGCGAGAATCCCAACTCCCGCCGGAAGCAATCCACCGCCAATAGCCGATGCACCCATCTGAATTCCCATCGAATTCTGCGTGTGACGCTTGCCCACGTAGCGAGGAGTCGCCGAAACCAATGTCGGAAATATCGGACCCAGTCCGAATCCCAGAAGAACCAATCCGACGAAGCTTAATTCAACCACTGTGAACTGCCAGAACAGCAGAGTGCCTAGCAACGAAAGCACTCCTGCGAGTCGAAACAACGTACTTAGCGATAATTTGTCGGCCAACGTTCCGAGTGCGATTCGACCCGCAACCAGTCCACCAAAGTAAGCCGTAACCCAAACTCCCGCCGAACCCACCGATAAGCCGCGAGCTTCGGTGAGCAACGTGAACGACCACACACCCGCGGCTACTTCCAGCGCCGTGTGCAGAACGAAAGCCGTAATACCCATCCAAACACCGGGTACTCGGAGAGTCTCGAGAGTTCCGGCTACAGCAACCTCGTGTGGTTCATCCACTTCGTGAATCTCTGTGGTCGACCAGCGCGATCGCGTTGCCGTGAACCCTAATATCAACATAATGAACGGCGCTGCGACGATTCCGTAACCCCATTCCCAACCCACTCCGATTAACAAAATGCCTGTCATCATGCTCGAACCACCAAGCGATCCGAGTCCGAAGAAAGCATGAATCCAGTTGGTGGCTCGTGCGCTCAACTGGGTCGCAGCGTAGAGATTCACTCCGGTGTCGAGATAGCCGTGCCCTGCTCCGGCCATTGTTGATACAGCCAACAGGAACCACCAACTAGGGGCAAAAGCGAACGCTACGTATCCCAATCCCGAAACGGCAGCGCCAAAAGTTAGGAACAATCCAAAGCTACTGATACGAAGAATCCACCCGCTCGAAAAGCTCGAAATGGTGTAGCCAGCTGTGTACGCGGCGACAACGGTTCCAAGCGAGGTGATGGCAACACCGAACGTATCGCTCATCGATGGCCAAGCAACCGACAGTACGCCCGTGGGCAAACCGAATCCGATCATTGCCAACGCGGCAAGGGCGATCAAAATGCTCAAATTAAATTGTGATCCGTGGGTAGGTATGGCGCATCGTCGAACTCGGTATACGTTCGATATTGTCACTAACGAACTACGAACTACTACTGTTCGAGCATCGCTTGCCGATACATTCGCCTAGCTTCATGCCTCCGGCGAAACAACGGTTCACACTGTGAATTACGGGTATACACTCCCGCCAAACTGCAATCGACAGTGGGAACACTTCGGAATAACGGGCAGCAAACAAGAACTTCGAGGGTAGCGAGTTGAAAGTCACTGGCGTCAAAACCACAGTTGTTGAAAACGAAGCTCCATACATCGGCGGCAAATACTTCCTTTTTCTGGAAGTCGAAACCGATGAAGGAATCACCGGACTTGGCGAGAAGGTAACTGGAAGCTCATTCAATAAGAGCGGCTGGAAAGAATTCACATCTCAAATTCAGCTGATCCACGAAACCTGTGAAGCGTTCCTGATCGGGCAAGATCCCTTCAATATCGAAAAGATCTGGTCTGACGCCTACGGCAGTCGACACGACTATCGACACCCGAGCCTGCACTACACATCGGTTCTAGCCGCAATCGATATGGCGTGCTGGGACATCGTCGGCAAGGCAGCGAATCAGCCCATTTATAAGCTGCTGGGCGGGCAGTTCCACGAACAACTTCGTGCCTACGCCTATATGCCTTCGGGATGGCAGGATAGCCCCCAAAGAGCCGGTGAGATCGCCCGACAACTGCTCGAAGAAGGCAACTCAGCCTGCAAGCTCGATCCGTTCACTCCGCTTCACCCCGGCCCTCGCGATATCTCTCTTCCAGAAATTCGAAATGCCGCAAATATTTTCGAGGCGATTCGTAAAGAAGTCGGTGACGAGCTTGAAGTTGGAATCGGTACTCACGGTCAGCTAACGACCTACTCCGCCATTCGAGTCGCAAACATTCTTGAGGAGTACAACCCATTCTGGTTCGAAGAGCCAGTCCCGCCCGAAAACTACGACGAGATGGCGCGGGTTGCTGCTCACACAAGCATCCCAATCGCTTCCGGTGAACGACTCGCCACCAAGTACGAATTTTCGCAATTAATCGAAAAAGGAGCCGCATCGATCATCCAAATCGACGTCGGCCAAGCTGGTGGAATTCTTGAAGCTAAGAAGGTCGCCGCTATCGCCGAAGCTCACTACGCAATGATCGCCCCGCACATGTACTGCGGGCCTATCGCCGCGGCTGCCGCTATTCAGATCGATACCTGCTCACCGAACTTCCTCATTCAGGAAGCCAACCAAGGTCCGCTGCACAAGACGATCTTCAAAGAGCCGCTGGCATTCGAGAACGGTTTCATCACCCCACCGACAGGTCCAGGCCTCGGCGTAGAACTCGACATGGACGTAATGAAAAGCCGAATCGTGAGTTAAATTCTCCATACAAATCAATCACACAATCAACTACAGCACGAAAAAATACGGCTCAGGGGGCAAGATGACAAATTCGAGAATACGGGCGATTAAGGACGGCGAAGCTCCGGCTTTGGCGAGTTCAATTAGCAGGGCATTTTTCGATGATCCTATGATGCTTTTCATCATGCCCGATGCCAATAAACGCATGAAACAGAGCGAATGGATGTTCAGCAAACTGCTTAAATACACTCGCCATTACGGTCATGTGTACACCGATGACAAACAGACGGCTGGATCTATTTGGCTGCCACCCGGCAACACCACTATGAGCCAGATCGGGATGCTGCGTGCGGGACTGTGGCAGATGCCGTTTCAAGTCGGTCTAAGGGGATTCCTTCGATTCGGACGCTTAGATGGAGTTGCATCTAAGGCACACAAGAAAGCTGTACAAGGCGACCACTGGTACCTCCTCGGACTCGGAGTCGATCCCGATGCGCAAAAAACCGGTTTGGGTACTGAAGCGATCGAAATCGGAGCTGAGCAGGCAAAAGCAGCCGGGCTTCCGGTGTACCTCGAAACCATGACTCAATCCAATGTCGATTACTACACCAAGAGAGGTTTTGAAGTCGCCGAGGAAGTGATTGTCGATGATGAACTACGTATTTGGTCGATGATCAAACAACCGCAGTAAATTTTTGCCGTCACCTTAATTGACCACAGGAGCCACCGTACAAATTGGTTTTGATATTTATCCTGACCATTATTTCGACAATACTTGGCGGCGAATTTGAAGTTTGAATTACGACCCGTTGATCATCACGACGATCTACCTGAACTTGCGGCAATGCTCGATCAGGTGATGACCGATGGCATGAGCGTGAGTCGTCTACGCGGATGGCTTACCAACGTGAGGCCAATAAATCGTGCTCGAATTGCCACGATTGACTCAGGAGTGATCGTCGGGTGGAGCATTCTTGATCGTACTGAGAACGCACCTATCGATCGAGCATTTGCTTCGCTTATCGTCCACCCCGCTCATCGACGGCACGGCATCGGCGAAGTCCTGTTCAGTGATATTGCTTCGTTTTGCCGAACGGTTGGAATAACCAACCTGAAGTCTCAAGTAAAAGACAATCAACCCGGCTGGCTGGCATGGGCAGAATCCAAAGGATTCGCAATCGAGCGCCATTCGTTCAGATCAAGCGTCAAATTGGCAGAGTTCGATTTCAAACCATTTGAAAATTCGATAACACAACTCGTAAACGAAGGCATCACCTTCACGACCCTCGCGAATATTGGCGACTCGGAAGCAAACCGCCGACGGTACTACGAAGCCGACTCCAAAGCGGCCATCGACGTACCCGGTGAGGACAGTATTGAGACTTGGGAAGAGTTCCGCCACGAAAATTTCAATGACGAGGGCTATCTACCGCAAGGTGCACATGTGGCAATGCATGAGCAACAAATTGTCGCAGTTGCTCACGCTTGGCTAGATAAAGATCACAACCGCATGGTCAACGCGATGACCGGCGTTATTCCCGAATACCGCGGTCGTGGAATCGCTACCGCCCTCAAAGTAAAAACCATCGAATATGCAAAAGACCTTGGCGTCTCAGAAATCCTCACCCAAAACGACTCCGAAAACGCCCAAATTCTCGCAGTGAACAACAAGCTAGGCTACAAACGCTGGCCCGGGGCGTATCAGCTGAAGGCTTCTCTCAGTTAATACTCACGCTACTTAAACCGTTCTGTCGCACCCCAATCACCACGCGATTCTCACGTCTCGCTGCGTGACCTCACGATTCGCTCTCACGTGATCTGCCACAGTATGCAAATGCCTATTAAGGCAGTTTGGTGAAATCTGTGGGCTGGCCCGATGATGTATCGCTCGCTCACGAGCCAACATATCGAATGCTGGGAGGTTTACGACCTTGGACAAACGACTACCTATCGAAGTTAGATGGCACGGTCGCGGCGGCCAGGGAGTCGTCACAGCCAGTCGTATTCTCGCCTCAGCCGCACTCAAAGGCGGCTACTACCTTCAGTCGTTACCCGACTTCGGAGCCGAACGTTCAGGCGCACCAATCGCCGCCTACACCCGCATCAGCGAAACGCCTCCAATCGATAGAGGACCCGTCTACGAACCCGATGCAGTTATCGTTCTCGATGCCTCGCTAATAGGCCAAGTAGACGTCGAAACCGGGCTTGTTGACGACGGCACGATCATCGTCAATACCGCCAATCCCGACTCTCCCGCACTCCGCCGACTAAAGCTGAAACCCGGGCAGCAGCTCTGGACCGTCGACGCGAGCAAAATCGCCATCGAGCTAATCAAACGAAACGTTCCCAACACACCAATTCTCGGCGTGTTCGCTCGATCCGTACCCGTTCTAGATATCGACACGATGTCGCAAGCGATCGACGAACTAATGTCAGAAACCTTCCCACCAAACATCGTCGAAGCAAATCTCAAAGCCCTACGGCTCGGGCACGATCAAGCCCAAGAGATACAAGCAATAGAAGTCGAGGTATCAGCAAATGCCTGAACAACCCATGCTTGGACAACCACTGTGGCAGCAGATTCAACAAGGTGGAATCGGAGTAAACCCCGGCAGCACCGAGCGTGTTCAAACCGGTGATTGGCGAACCGAGGTTCCGGTTATCGACATGGAGCGCTGTACCCACTGCATGATCTGTTGGGTGGACTGCCCCGACGCAAGCTTTGAAGTAGCCAATGAAAAGCTAATCGCAGTCGACCTAAATCACTGCAAAGGCTGTGGAATCTGTGCACAGGTTTGCCCTGTGAAGTGCATCGAAATGGTTCCCGATTCTGCCGAAAATCGAGAAACAACGCCCAGCGATGGAGCCGGATAAATGACAATCGTTCAAAATCTTGGTCAAAAGTCTGAATCTGGCATTCAACTTCCTGCGCCGCAGGCAATCAACGGTGGTGAAGCCGTTGCCTACGCCATGGGACAGATCGATCCCGAAGTCGTAGCTGCTTACCCAATCACCCCGCAAACGTTCATCATCGAAAAATTCTCCGAATACGTCGCCGATGGAACCGTAAACTCCGAATACATCAACGTCGAAAGCGAACACGCGGCGATGAGCGCCTGTGTAGGCGCAACGGCAGCTGGTGGACGATCTCAAACAGCCACATCAGGTCCCGGTCTTGCGCTGATGTACGAAATGCTCTGGGTGGCATCGGGAATGCGTCTCCCAATCGTAATGCACCTCTGTAGTCGATCGTTTTCGGCTCCGTTGAACATCCTCTGCGACCACTCTGATGTGATGGGAATGCGCGAATCATCGTGGCCAATGCTCATCGGAGCCAGTCCGCAGGAAGCCTACGACCAGGCGGTAGTAATGCCGACTATCGCTGAGAACAAGTCGGTGCTGCTCCCAGTAGCGAACGTTTTGGACGGCTTTACTGTCACCCACTCGGTCGAACGAGTCGAAGTTCTCCCCGACGAGGTCGTAAAAGAATTCGCAGGTGAATACGAACCCGATATCTGGGCTCTCCAACCTGGCAGTACTGCAACGTTTGGAACGCTCGACGCTAACGATTTCTATTTCGAGCACAAACGTCAGCAAGTCGAAGCGATGAAGAATTCGCTGGAAGTTGTTCGCACGCAACTGAACGCTTTTGGCGAAATCTCCGGCAGGCCAATGAATCTGGTCGAGGAATATCTACTAGACGATGCTGAAGTCGCTCTCGTTGTCCTCGGTTCATCCGAAGGCATGGTCAGGGCAGCCATCGATCAGGCACGAAAAGATGGAATCAAGGTAGGAATGTTGCGAATCAGGCTGTTCCGACCGTTCCCAGTCCAAGACGTGCGAAAAGCCCTCGAAGGCATAGGAGCTGTCGGCGTTCTCGATCGAGCAATCGCTTTCGGAACACCCGGAAACGGCTTGATGCAAGACCTCGCCACCTCGACACGAACCATGCCAGACCGACCGCTTTTGATGGACTTTGTTTACGGATTAGGCGGGCGAGCAACTCCAAAACAGTTGTTCAGACAGGCAATCGATCAAGTCGTAACTATGAACGAATCCAGAGTAGAACCTGACGAACCGGCATACCTAGGACTCAAGTAGCCCAAAAGCGAAATCACGCCAAAAGAGGAACTCAAAAATATGACGTTGAAGCTACGAGAACTAAGTCTCAAACCCGATCTTTTTGGGAATGGACACGGACTTTGTGCCGGGTGTGCAGAATCGGTCTCGGTTCGACAAATTCTTTCCGCACTCGAGAACCCTCCAGTAGTAGCACTTGCGACTGGCTGTCTAGAAGTCTCGACTACGAGATTCCCTGACACAACGTGGAAGGTTCCGGTAATTCACAGTGCGTTCGAAAACTCTGCAACGACTATCGGCGGAGTCGAGGCGGCATATAAGGCGTTAGTACGAAAAGGGCGAATGGAAGAGCGGCCACTAACGTTCGTTGTCTTCGCTGGTGATGGCGCAACGTACGACATTGGTTTCCAATGGTTAAGCGGTGCTCTCGAACGTGGGCACAAGTTCGTGTACATCTGTCTCAATAACGAGGGCTACATGAACACGGGAATCCAGCGCAGCAGCGCAACGCTGCTCGGTGCATGGACCACTACAACGCCTTCTGGTTCTGTTCGACCCGGCAAGCCCGAGTGGCACAAGGATATGACCAAGATCATTGCAGCTCACGGTATTCCGTATGTAGCGCAGGCTGCATCGCACAACTGGAAAGACCTGATGACGAAGGTCCGTAAAGCTGAACAGGCCGATGGCCCAGCTTTCATCAACGTTCTAACGCCATGTGACCGTGGCTGGCGATTCGAGCCGGAAAATACGATGGAAGTAAGCCAACTCATGGTCGAAGCTGGTCTATGGCCGCTCTACGAGGTTGTAAATGGCAAGTGGAAAATGACCGGAGCTCGACAGAAGAAGCGACCAGTAATGGACGCCTTGCTTTCGCAAAAACGATTCAGTCACATAACGAAAAATGCCGACGATGCGACCATCGCTGCGATTCAAGCCAAAGTGGACGAAGAATGGGACGCTCTACAGGCGCTATGCGAAATGTCGGCTGCGGCTGACTAGGTAGCACTGCCCGCAGCACATTAATCCAACACGGTCACTTTGCCTGTTTCGCCGTCGACTCGAACCATAGCTCCATCTGGTATCAACACAGTGGCGTTCTTACAAGCGACGATACACGGAATACCAAGTTCACGAGCAACGATGGAAAGGTGTGAAAGTATGCCACCGGTATCCGTAACGATTGCACCGACACGACCGGCTACTGCGTTGTATGCCTCTGAATGGTTCGAGGTCACTAGAACGTCACCCGGCTCGACTTGGTTAAACGAGTAATCGCCCGTAGCGACTCTAGCTCTGCCTTCGTAGGTACCCGGGCTTGATGTCATCCCATCTAAATCCTCTGATTCATTTTGGTCGGATTCCACTGAGTCAACCATCGTGCTTTGGGCGTCAATCATCCGCTGTACCTCGGCGGGTAAATTATCCGGCATAGCAGGCATATCGACCGGATCGCCAAGAGTCGCTGGTGCATCTCGCCAAGTCAGCGCCAAGCGTTTCCTGCACCTTTCAGCCAACTCGGTATCAGTGACAATTGGAACACCCCGGAGCAACTTTTGAACTTCCTGCCAGCTTGCGTCGATGAGATGCAGTGGATCCGACAATAAGTCGTCTTCTACCAACATTCGCCCGGCACCAAGCAGTGCTTTTCTCATGACACCGCCGCCCCAGATATCGCCGTACACACCACGTTCGTCTTTGATACGAGCGATTCTTCTAGCGGTCGCCAGCACTTCGTCGAAAGCTTCTCGATGTTCTTCAGGAACGAGAGTACGAACGTATTCGGCATCTTCTCGTGCATCAGCCGAACGAACTACGAAGCCTATTTCAATTGCTTCGTCTATCCGATCGACTATGGTCTCGGGCAGTTCAAACAGGCACTGTCCGTGCAGGTCGAAACTATTCGAAAGCCTGTGACCGTCCATCAAAATGAACTTACTCATCGCGTCGCCGACAGCGCCTGCCATAGCTTGTAGTTCAGAAACTTTTGCATCAGCGTCGCGATCAGAATGCAGAAGTTCAAGAGCACCGATGTCATCTTTTATTGCCAACACCACTGATTCGAATTCAGGTGAGAATCCTGTTGATATCGGTGATGATCCGTCGAGTAGCAATACCAGCTGTTCGACCTTCAGACCCGACCATCGAGTCGCATCTAGAAAAAACAGACTCGTCGTTATCTCAGCGATTCCCGAGAACATATGGTGCCTGCGTACCATCTCTCTGTGGTTCTCGCGGCACTCGTACAAATAGTCGACCATCGCATCGTGATCAAGCGCATCGATATCGACCGAGCCGAGCCTAACGTTTCTTGCAATCGAATCTGGCTTGACTTCGTTGTCCCATCGTTCCAAATTCATGTCCCACAATTTTTCTCGTATAACGGCCTGAGCCCGCTGCACACGTTCTGCTACAACTGGGTTGTCCAGAGTCAACTGCTCTGACGATTCGGGGTGCGAACCCACCTCTCTGCCTCGACGGTAAAAAAAGCCGTTGATCAGAGCGGTCGTCACGTTGGTCATTTGACCATATCTCGCCATCGTGCTGTTGATCGACGTCTCCATAGCGTCGGTCCAGAACTCGCCCATAAAACGGCTTATAGGAGTAGGAAAATGCTGTGTATCGAGCGGCCAAATTCCAGGTCCCGGTACTTCGAATTCCATCTGTTCGTTTGTCGTCACTGATCAGCCCTCATCCATACCGTATTTGAAATTTCCAATGCCGGGCATACTACCACCGGCATATTTATCGTGATAATCAATCGGTATAAGCGCACAGCATCGCGCCACGTAGAGTTAGTAGCTGTCATTACAAATCCCATCGGAGTTAAACGTGCCAATAGCAGCAGTCAACGGAATCGAAATAGCGTATGAAACCATCGGGAACGGCTCACGAACCGTGATTCTGCTGCCCGGTGCCGGCTGCCAGATGCTTGAATGGCTCGACCCCTTCTGCGAGATGCTGGCTAAACAGGATTGCACCGTAGTACGCGTCGACAATCGTGACGTCGGACTATCAACTCACTTCGACGATATTTGCCCGAATCCCGGCGAACTACTGGCAAGAGCTCACGCTGGTGAACCATACGACGCCCCATACACGATCGAAGATATGGCGAAAGACACCGCTGAGCTAATCAAGGTCGTTTCAAACGGCCCAGCCCACGTTGTCGGACGTTCGATGGGTGGCATGATCGGTCAGCGGGTAGCCATCCACTATCCTGAGCAAATTGCCTCGCTCTGTTCAGTGGCTTCTTCCGCCGGAAATCCTGATTTCCGTATTCGAGACGAACAAGTAATGAAGTTCTTCCAACTTCCACCAGCCACCACCTACGAAGAGCAAATCCAACGAAACGTTGATGGCGACCGCCTGTTCTCTGGAACACACTTCGAATTCGACGAAGAGGTCGACTACAAGAAGCGAGCCGAAATGCGAGCACGGTCAGATGACTCTAACGGCGGTATGCGGCACAGCTTGATGTTCGGCGCGGGAGATCCAGTAGCTCGTTACGAACAGCACAAAGCACACCTTGAAAAACTCGGTCTGCCAGTGGGCGTTATCCACGGTAGTGCCGACAACCTGCTCAACGTAAAAAACGGTATCGAAACAGCTGAACTCATTCCAAATGCCAACCTCACAATCGTCGAGGGAATGGCGCACGAGCTACCTGCAGGGGCGTGGCCACAGATCGTCTCCGCAATCCTCGAAGTGGTCGATAAAGCACAACCTCGTGCCTAATCGCTTACCCAATTGCCTACTCAGCGGAATGAAGTAACGAATCAAGGCTTTAGGCGAAACCTACAGGTTGCTACCCGTATGTGCACCAACAGGGATCGTGGAAGACTTGTAAGTGAAAGTGCCGCTAATCCGAAAATTTCGGGAAAATCGACTATTGGTCGTTAAGCGCTAATCAGGAACTTCATAGATGGCAAAGATTCTCGTCGCAGACGACTCCGCATTCGTCAGAGTCAAACTCGTGTCTGTCCTTCAAACAGCAGGACACGATGTGATCGAAACTGTCGACGGTACAACCGTTCTCAAGCGGGCGATCGCTGAACAGCCCGATGTAATCATGCTCGATCTGATGATGCCTGGTGCCGATGGGTGGATGACCCTCGGCGATCTAAAAATGCACGAGTCGACACTGGATATACCAGTGATCATTTCGTCATCTCTCAGCAGTGATGACGATCTGATCAAAGCCCACAAGATGGGTGCGTTCGACTTCTTGCCTAAACCTTGGACTAGCGACGATCTCGTAAAACGAATCCGCTGGGCAAGCCTGGCCCGCGCCGCCGCGTAGTAGCGTTCACACATCGTTATTGGTGCTCATGAGCGCACTCACTAACTGGATTTGCGACTTGCTTCTATCGAAGGCTGCTTATGAAAGCGTCGATGAGTTTCTCGGCGTCAGCTACGTTTGGTTTTGCATCCCAAACTCTCGAAAGGAAGAAGCCACCACCCAGAGATCCCAAGAACATGATCACTGAATCGACGGTAAATGTCGGTCTAATATCACCGTCATCTTTGGCTCTCTCAACCAAAGCATGGAACCGCCGATTCCACTTCTCACCAAGTAGCGCCTGGCTCTTTGCCACAGCAGGGTTGATCAGCACTTCCGCCCAAACAAACATCCCCAACCTGGCCGAATCACCGAAATCCGAACGCTGTGATCGACGAATTGTCGCTTTCACAATGTACGTCACGCCATCTATCGCCCTCGGCATCGCCTCAGCAGCATCGAACACCTCATCGTCGATCGTTTGCCACCTCTCGCTCAACCCATCGATCATCGCCTCTTTCGAGTCGAAATGAATGTAGATCGAGCCTTTTGAAATTTCCGCCTCAGTAGCAACATCGTCGAGCGTGGCAGCGTGAAAGCCTTTTTGGGAGAACACCTTCGTCGCCGCGTCGAGAATTTCTCTCCGACGTTGCAACATGTATTCGGCGCTAACTTTAGGTGACATTCTTACTGCTCGTTCGTGTTCGATATCATTAAAACTGACCAGTCAGTCATTATTGTGCACTGCCGTTGCAAATCATGCAAGCAATATTCGTAGGTAGGCGCAACAAGCGAGCATGTTCTTTAGAATCATTCGCTGAACTTCATCATCTGTGCAAACCACGAAATGGGCGGCGCAGAGTATCGACGAACTAGGAATAACTTTGCAGCACCACAGTGTGATTATTGCGGGAGGCGGACCCGGCGGTCTTGGTGTGGCTGCAACTCTCGAAGGCTGGCATCCACGATTCGAGGGCGACTATGAGTTCCCTTCACCTGAAGTTCAAAATTTCGCAAGAGCACACGAGCAAAAACCGCTAGCGTTTGATCCGCACGAGCTGCTTGAACGTGGACATCGCCCGATCGAGTTTTACCGAATGCGTCATCATCCGATTCAGGACGCGCTTCCTCTCGACGAGTGGACTCTGAAATTCACCAAGAACGACCGCACCGACTGGTTGATGCTTACTACCGACGGCCCCGGCGGACTTTGGAATAACACCCCAAAAGAGCAGATGACTCTGGGTCCTGCTCACTGGATGGAACTTGCGCAATACCCGATTGCGAAGTTCTACGAACAGACTGGCCGAGATCGTGACATCAACGCTTTGGTTCACCGAGATGACCTAATCTCCTACTATCAAGCATTCGCTGAGGAACTCGGACTCAACGACCACATCCGATCTGGCGTAAAGGTCACTAACGTTTCACCGGCAGGGGAACATATTGATGCTCGATTCATCGTTGAAGCGGTCGATCAGGCAACCGGTGAAGAAACGAAATATTCTTGCGACTATGTAGTTTTCGGAGTCGGACCACGCTCTGCAATCCGAAAGCTAAATGCCAACGGCACCGACCAAAGCTACGTTTCGCTGGCTTACACGCACCCTGATGACTATCCCGGCGATCGTGTGATGGTCATTGGCGGTGGTAGATCTGCCGACTGGGCAGCGCAGGAACTACACGACGCCGGAAAAATCGTTGTTTACGTGATGCGGCAAAAACCAGAATCGCACCTGAAGCTCATCAACGATTCACAGTTCCTTCCTTACTACCAACGATGGGGCGAAATACTCGCTGGTGAGCAAGATCGAATGGGCCTGCTATACGAATCGAACGTCACAGCGTTCGAACAGGGCGGCCTAACGACAATCAACACCAGCGAAGGTCTCATACAGCTTCAGGTCGATCACGCCGTAGTCGAGATTGGCGGCGATCCCGATTACGACATTCTCAGCTCGTATAGCGACCTGACGTTTCACGCTAAACGCGACAATTTCCGATTCCAGTTGAACCAATTAGTAGTCGACCAGGCAACGTTCGAATCGGTCGATATTCCTAGTCTCTACCCAGTCGGATACTCGGCACAGGGTACAGGTCTAAGCGTTATAGGATTCCACGCCGGTTGCTTCTTGATTGCTGGCGATATTCTTCGTAAATCTGGCGCTATCTAGCCAACAGCGAACGAACTTCGGGAATCTGAATTCTCTAGCTCGTATCCAGCGCTAATCCTCACTTGCCCCCTCCGGAATGCAACCCAGCCGCACTCCAAAGACGCCCTCCGATCGTGCAGTGTGAAATAACAACTTGCACCTCACTTAGCGGAGAGTCTCAATACAAATGCAAATTCGAAGCGTTCCGAGAATCCCCACCGACTCCAGTTATCTGAATGCCGGCAGATTGATAACTTTCGCCGTGATCGCTATCGCTTGTATCGCCCCTGTCGCAATCCAAAAATACGTTCCGCTGAGTCCGGAAATCATTGGGACTATCGGAATCCCAGCGATCATCATTCTCGGATTTCTCGGAAGTGTCACCGTAATGATTCCCGTACCGGTGCTTTCGCTGGTATTCGCAGGGGCGGGCATTCTGAATCCGGTTTTTCTCGTGATCGCCGCCGCGATAGGAATTACAGCTGGGATGGCGGTTTGCTACGTGCTCGGCAAGAAAGGACATTCGAAGGCAGTCGCCGTTACTGAACGCTCGCAGCAGCAAATTCCAAGACGATTCTCCAATTTCTACTCATGGTCGACAGAAAATGTTGGCTTGGCGTCATTCCTCCTCGCCGCCACGCCTAATCCTATTTTCGACTATGCCGGATTCATAGCGGGTGCTGGTCGGGTCGACATTCATCGCTTCCTAGCAGGTACTTTCGTCGGAAAGCTGGCTCAGACTTCGGTCATCGTGTTTCTCGGTCAGATATTGGGCGAACGAGTCGCAAATTTTCTGTAATCGAGAGAAAAACATCGTTGTCGGGTTGGGTTGAGACCGGTTGGGTTGAGACGCGAAAACGCCCCGAGCATGCTCGGGGCGTTTTCATTTAAGATCTCAAAGAGAAGTACTAGGCGACTTTTGCCATTGAATGCAACAGAGGTTGACGGGCTCTTATTCGCTCGGCCGCTTTTCGTATGCTCAACTTCGGATGGAACTGTACGAGGTAGTCGGCGTGCATTGCATCAGCAAGTGTCGCATTGAAACCGCACTTTTCACACCACAGCCCAAGTTCTTCGCGATTATCGCGAATCGGTTGAGGTTCAACACCACAACCGGGACATTTACTAAATTTCGGCGTTTGCATCAGTTTCATCACCTTGGTTACGTGCGACTTCGCACTGCTTCATATTAACCACGTTATACCGGAATCAGAAGGAAGTTCCCGTGTAAGCGATACGAACTGCTGTGGGCAACCACGAATCTTTATGGGAGCGAACACCTAGTAGAAAAGTGCATAACCAACAAAAAACGATGAAAATAAGATCGATCTAATCGTTTAGTCGCCTGAAACGCCAGCAGGTGTCGACGTTGCAGCCTCTTGCCAACCCGACTTCACTTCCAGCACATGCTGGTAGGCAGAAAGAGCAGCTATCGCACCCTGAGCCGCAGCCGTGATGGTCTGCTTGAGTTCTGTACCGTCTGTTAGATCACCCGCAGCGTAGATGCCTTGAACCGAAGTGTTGAGCGCTTTATCGACATGTACTTCGCCTGTGTCGGGGTTAATTTCCAAGCCTAACTGATTAGGAATCTCTAAGCGTGGGTCGGCACCAGCTTCGACGAACAGTCCATCGATCGTCAGTTCGTCCTGACCTTCCCAAGGCTGGCTAATACGAATTCCCGTAAGGCCCGCATCGTCGGAACCAAGAAGTTCGGCAACTTCCGTGGAGTACAGAACCTTAACGTTGTCGGTCTGATCAAGAACCTTCAACAAAATAGGCTCTGGTCGAGTCAGCTTATCGCGCCGATAAATCAGGTAGACCGTCTCTGCGTACTTCGCCAAAAGCACTGCGCCTTCAACAGCGGCATTACCTCCACCAACAACAGCCGCAGCTTTCTTGTTTCGGTAGAGAGGGGCATCGCAAGTAGAGCAGTAAGAAACGCCGTTTCCTGTCCCCTCTTCTTCTTTGGGTAGAGAGAGCTTCCGACGCTCACGCCCGACAGCCAATATGATCGATATTGCATCGACCTGAGTACCGTTTTCGAGGGTTGCCCGGTATACATCGCCGTTCTTTTCGACCGCTGTGACGTTCGAGTACTCGGTAGGAGTTTCGAGCTTGTCGACCTGCTCTTTGAACTTCATCATCAGATCGAAGCCGTCGATATCAGGCTGGCCAGGATAGTTTTCTATCGTTCCGCCAATCGCCGTTTCGCCACCAAACTGCTCGCCCGCAATCAGTGTTTCCACCTGATACCTGGACGAGTAGAGACCAGCAGCGAACGCTGCTGCGCCCTGCCCAACAATTAGTACATCAACTTGCTTGACTTCGCTCATGTTCCCTCACAACGCCTGTATGGAATTCATCCTGACGCAGTTCACTAATGGCTAGCTTAGAAGCACCACGCATTTGTGTCGATAGGTGCCACGCCTAATAAGACCCAGCATTAACCAAATCTAAGTGCTCGAAGCACGCTAGTTTGCTGGTTGTCTAAATTCTTAGATGCAACTGAGGTGCAAAAAGTTCACACCTTTGCCATTACTGAGCGTACGGATCGACGTCTTTGCCTTCTAATATCGAAGCGATCAGACTCATATCGACCTCTTCTTCATCGAAGTCGACTGGGATCTCAACTTCACCTTCTGGAGTTACAGAACCAAACTGAATCAGGTTAACGTCGGGGAGATCGTTATCGAGATCGTCGAGAGAGAACTCGATTGGTTCAGCAGGGTTCTTTTTAGCCTCGATGATTGCTTCAACGAAATCTCGTTCTTGAGGCTCAGGTACTGCATCGGGTTCGATATTGAGTTCAGACTCAGACGTAAGATCGCTTGCTGCGAGTAACGCGTTTATCGCGTCCTGCCCCATTTCGCCCGAAACTTCGACCGGAATCTCGGCAGCTGGCTCTGGCGCAGAATCGTTCGCGGCAAACAACGCACTTATCGCGTCTTGATCCATGTCTCCGGCTGGTTCATTCGATATATCAGTCGCTGGCTCAGGTTCAGGACTGCCTGCGGCGAACAGTGCAGTTATAGCGTCCTGTCCCATGTCTACAGACGGCTCGACTTGCGGCTCTGGTGCAGAGTCGTTCGCGGCGAACATCGCACTTATTGCGTCTTGATCCATGTCGCCGGAAGATTCGACCGGAACCTCAGCAACTGGCTCTGGCGCAGGCTTGGTTCCTGCAATTTCGGCCAATGCCGCGGCTACAAGATCGAATCCAGCAGAAGCGTACTGATCTTCGACTTCTTCTTCGACAGCTTCAGGAATCGCTTCGCCCGTTAGCGATGGAATCTCTCCAGCAGATGGCGAAACATACGGCTTCAGCAGTTTCAGGGGAGCCGGTTCAGAAGATTCCATATCTTCGTCTCGAGCAATCCTCGCGAGCTGCCCGCCTTCTTTTACCGCAACGGTCTTAGTCGAATAGCGTTCTTCTACCAAGCGTTGCCCAGCTAGGCCAATACGCAACGACCAATCAGTCCAGGTTCTGAGAAGCTGCAGGCTGTAAGCCACAGCCTCGTGACTCTCAGGATCAATACTCATATGGGTGAGCTGGTTCTTGAAGCCGTAATTTTCTTCAAGTTCACCGAGTGAAATAATCGGTATTCCGGCAGATGCAGCGAACATCGCCAAGCCACTCGGGAATCCGCGAGCAGGACTCGTAACGCATGCCCACGTTCGTTCGATCAAGTCGACAAGTGGCTCAACCTCGTTGATCCCGACTACCGTTACAGGCAAATCCCTTTTAGCTATATTTTCTCTAAGCTGCTCAGTCTCGCCACTATTGCCAATCACAACAAATTCGACGTTTTCGATCATCTGTTGAGTAGAAACGGCCGATTCCTCGATGAGCTTGATCGATTCTTCTGAAGATGATGGACCCGCCCATAAAACGACCGGGTGTCTTGCTGGATCGGTCGTACCTACAGGCGTGTAAATATCTGTCGCAAGACCAGTATTTCCGAGAAGCAGATCCTTCGTGTAACCCGTTTCCGATAGGTACTCGACCTCCCAGTCGAGAGTTGCCGAAAGCATATTCGCCCGTAGCATTCCGAGCTTCGACACCATCTTTGTCGGAACCGATCGCCATCCTGTGAAATCTCGCCAGGTGTTACCCGTTAGATCGTCAGACGACGAGACGTGCGGCGATTTAGAGAGTTTCGAAAGCGCCTTGCCGACCACACCCGCACGCGGACCAAACGTTCTTACAAGCTCGATACTGTCGAACTCACTCCGATTTGAAAGCACAGTCCACCAAAGACCGTTCGTAGGAGACAGCCAGCTTGGACCGCTGTGCCAGTTAACACGGTGCTCTCTCACAGGCTTCACTACGGGATCGCCGCTTGGTGAAAATACGTGAACGCTAGCGAACGACGCGGCGTACCCATCGATCAAATCTTGGAAAGTCGAGTAATGTCCGCTCTCCGCGATCATTGAAATCGGCGCAGAGGTAACCACCGCAATGCCTTTTGGCTGCGGCCGGAAATCTATTTGGAGTGCTTCTCCGGTCATTGAGCTCTTCTGCCAAACCTTTAAAGCGACGTATCCGACAACTGGCGAAACACCGCACGAGGTAGACATTAAAAGGCGCTGGCAAATTGTGCACAGCCGAACGCCCTTCCCTTAACGTGTACACATATAGTCTGCGACTGCTCTGTCATGTTCGATGTAGTGGCTTCACGCACAGCGTCGTGGATGCATCACCCCAACCTCCGTATCGCATGTCTCAAACTCGGTGTGACAAAAAAACTCACTTCAGCCAATAGAAAAATAGGTCAAACTTCCTAGAAGTCGCATTAAATCCTCAATGCACCAGTAACACTGAATAGGGTAGATTTTAGATATGGCAGCAGACATCCTCAGGTTCTCCCCTGAGACAGACCCTTCGTCAAATACTGGGACACAGACCGGAATGAACATCGCAAGCGAACTTCTCGTAGCTCTTGGCCAACTTGCCGTTGCGCAAGAACATGGCGGTTCTCGCGATCATTTAGCGAGTCTCGGACGAAACGTCGATGCTGCTGTACGGCGAATGAACGAAGTCTCGGACGTCGAATCCGCAGCCTAATTTCTGCGAAATTCGCCCGACTGTCTGCTGTATACTCCCTATTCGATTTGAACTGCCAAAGTTCGTTTATTTGATCGACCCACTCGACTGCCATCGATTTCGATCAGACCATACGAACTAGGTCCGTACTAAATCCATTGGGTTCTCTAATTTCACTCGCACAAACGTAGGTATTCGCTAGTTTGTGATTACAGCCAAGTGCTGTTCTCACTCGCAAATAGCCATACGAGTCACCTCAATAATCGCTATGACACTCCCCATCGCATCAGTTCCAAACGGCACAATTACGTCGCCAAAAGGCTTCTCAGCTGGCGGAATCTTCGCTGGAATAAAAACTCCCGGTGCCGATAAAAAAGACATCGGACTGCTCTACTCTGAGCAAGCCTGTGCAATCGCAGGAACGTTCTCGCAGAACAGCATTATCTCGCCCACTGTCACTCTTGATAGAGAGCGCGTAGGCACCGACAAGAAGATCCACGCCGTTGTAGTAAACAGTGGCTGTGCCAACACCGCCGTAGGCGATCAGGGCATGATCGATGCCAAAGAGATGACCGATATCACAGCTGCTCATCTCGGTGTAACGAGCGAACAGACGCTTGTGAGTTCGACCGGAGTAATCGGTGTCGAAATTCCGATGGCTCTTATGCGCGAATTCATCCCACAGATCGAAGTCAGCGCAGACGGTGGCGGGGAATTCGCCAAAGCGATACTCACTACCGACAAACGCACTAAAGAAATCGCTGTTTCTTTCGATGTCGACGGCGTGACTCATACCGTTGGCGGAGTTTCCAAGGGTTCGGGAATGATTCACCCGAACATGGCGACAATGCTGGCGTACGTATCGACCGATGCCGATGTCGATCCTGCCTTCTTGCAGGAAACCCTCTCAGAATCAGTAAAATTATCTTTCAACCAGATCGACGTTGATGGCGACCAGAGCACGAACGATACCGTGCTACTAATGGCAAACGGTGCGGCTGGTGGCTCTGTGATCTCCGGTGGAAACGACGCTTCGGCAGCGTTCACCGAAGCCGTTCTTCAAGTAACACAGTACCTCGCAATCGAAATCGCACGCGACGGCGAAGGTGCAACCAAGCTGATCGAAGTAACCGTCAACGGTGCCCATTCGGTTGATGATGCTCTGAAGGCTTCTCGTTCATGTGCGGCTTCAATGCTCGTCAAAACCGCTGTCTACGGACGTGACCCAAACTGGGGTCGTATTTTCATGGCGGTCGGCAAGGCGCAGATTCCACTCGATGAATCGAAAATCGACTGCTTCGTGAACGATATCCAGATTGTCCACGCAGGCAAGGCGATTTCCTACAACATCCAAAGCGTAGTCAGTGCGCTAGCGGGCGACGAGGTGCGGCTTCGGGTCGATCTCAACGTTGGCGATGGAACGGGCGTTGCGTGGGGATGTGACCTCACCGAAGAGTACGTGGTCTTCAACTCGGCTTACACGACGTAACCGTCATCAAAGGGACATCGTTGTGACAGGCGCAGGCCAACCCCATTGGGGAGAGCTATTGCTCATTATCCCCACCCATTCGTTTTCAAGCAGTTCCATGAACTGCTTCTCAAAAGTGGTGTCAGCATGACCACTTCGAACAAACGCGATCTTTCAGGCAAGACAATCGTCATCAAAATCGGTGGCAGCACTCTTGGCGAGGGCGATAGCACTGTCCCTGACATTGTCGATCTATGGAAGCAGGGCGCACACCCCGTCGTTGTTCACGGTGGCGGCAAAGTCATTAGCGACTGGGTCGGCAAACAGGGCATACATCCAGAGTTCATTCGCGGTCTAAGACGCACCGACGAAGCAACCCTCGAAGTAGCGATCGCAGTTCTAGCCGGACTCGTCAATTCGCAGCTTGTTGCTGAATTCCAGGCGAACGGCGCCGATGCGACTGGAATATCCGGCGTATCAGGCGGGTTGCTTCAGGCCGAAGTGCTTGATCCCGATCTCGGCTACGTCGGCAAAATCGTAAAAGCCAACGCGAAGCCCATCGAATCTATTCTCAACTCTGGCAGCATCCCTGTGATTGCTCCCACGGCACTTCATTTGTTTCCTTCGGGATCGGGTGAAGACCGCATATTGAACGTAAATGCCGATACTTCAGCAGGTCACATTGCAAAAGCAGTCGGTGCCGACCAATTGGTTTTCCAAACCGACGTTGAAGGCGTTCTCGATGCCCGCAGAAGGCTTATCCCAAGGATGACTCGCGGGCAGGCACGAGACTTGATCGCCGGTGGAATCGCAGCCGGGGGCATGATTCCCAAGATAGAAGCATGTGCCGACGCTGTATCAGTTGTCGGATCAGGTCACATCATCGACGGTCGACTCGCCGGGGCACTGCTAGCCTGTGCACTTGGCGAGGACATCGGAACTCGCATTATCTAATCGACAGTTCTGGTCGTCAGCACCAGATCAGAACTCAGGAACTATAGCCATGGACACAGCCGTC
Organism: Chloroflexota bacterium; assembly: GCA_018649665.1. Lineage (GTDB taxonomy): Bacteria > Chloroflexota > Dehalococcoidia > Lucifugimonadales > Lucifugimonadaceae > Lucifugimonas. The sequence continues at coordinate 24,173 of JABIHL010000003.1, forward strand.
CTCGTCGTCGCGATGCTGATATTCGGCTATTTGCTGGGATCGATTCCGTTTGCCAAACTCTTCACGATGCGGGCAGGTGTCGACCTATTCGAAACCGGAACCGGCAACCCCGGTGCGGCGAACGTATTTCGCAAAGTCGACAGAAGAATCGGCGCCGCCGTGTTCTTCGCCGACGCTCTCAAAGGCGCACTTCCCATCCTGATCGCTTGGGCGATAGGCATGTCGGAAGCTTTCTGGTTTGTCGGCGGATACGCCGCAGTATTAGGTCACTGGTACCCGGTGTTCAACCGATTCAAAGGCGGAGCAGGACTCGCCAGTGGAGCGGGCGTAGCCGTCGCACTACTGCCGTTGCCCGGGTTAATAGGCGTGACATTAGGAATGCTCGTAATCGCAAAGCTGAAAAGCAGTGGTCACGGCGCACTCACCGGATTGATATCGATCCTAATTGCCGCCGCACTAATCGATGCCGACTGGCCTCTAGGCGCTGAATGGCCAGCAATGGCAGCCATAGTCGTACTCGCGTTCATCCTCTTCGGACGAGCCGCAGCACGAGGCTGGAAACCCGGCCGAAAAGACCGGGACTAGCCGAATTCGTGTCGCTGTGGCTAGGCAGCTCTGAGGCAACGCGGCAATGACAGGTGACATAACCCCGTTTGCTCACCCCCTGCGATATAGTTCTCGTTCTGCAAATCGCGGTTTGTGATTTGCAGTGTTCGCCACTATTAGGCGGCAGTCTTCGTACTTGCGAACGTTCGGGAGAGTCATTCCGAACGTCAACTCGCAAGATAGATAAAAAAGAGAAGAACAATGACTACCTCGGATGACTATAAAGCCCTCGAATCCAAGTACTACATGCAAGTGGTCAATCGAATGCCACCTGTACTCGTGCGAGGCGAAGGCACCCGAGTGTTCGACAACGATGGCAAGAGCTATCTCGACTTCACCGCCGGCTGGGCAGTCCTAAACATCGGACACAACCACCCTGCCGTTACAGAAGCCATTCGTGATCAGGCAGGCAAAATCCTGCAGATGTCGAACCTGTTCTACACCACCCCGCAGCTTCCGCTTGCGAAGATCCTCATCGACAACTCTGATGTTGACCGCGTTTTCTTCTGCAACTCTGGAGCAGAAGCAAACGAAGGCGCCTGCAAAGTCGCTCGCAAATGGGGTAAGACCAAGCTCGACGGCGCATACGAGATCATCACTACGTTCGATTCGTTCCACGGTCGAACTCAGGCGATGATGGCAGCAACTGGCCAGCCTGCGTATCAGGAAAAGTGGACCCCGCTTATGCCGGGATTCGTAAACGTCGCTTACAACGATGTTCAGGCGATCAAAGATGCTTACGTCGAAGGTCGCACTTGTGCGGTAATGCTCGAACCTGTTCAGGGCGAAGGCGGAGTGAACATTCCTTCCGAGAACTACCTGAAGGACGTTATGGACTTCTGCCACGAGAAGAACATTCTGTTCATACTCGACGAAGTTCAGACCGGAATGGGTCGAATCGGAACCATGTTCGGATACCAGCAGTTCCCGGGTGTTGAGCCTGATGTAATGACGCTGGCAAAGGCTCTCGGTTCAGGTGCTCCTCTTGGCGCATTCCTCACAAAGGAATTCTGCTCGGTTCTCGAGCCAGGCGACCACGGATCGACGTTTGGCGGAAACGCTTTGACGACTGCCGCAGGTGCTGCAGCAGCCAAAGTAATCGTCGATGAGAACATTCCTGAACTCGCAAACGAAACAGGTGCTTACTTCCAAGGCAAGCTAAACGCTCTCGCTGAGAAGTACGATTTCATCACCGAAGTTCGTGGAATGGGAATGCTAATCGCACTTCAGATGAACATCGATATCGCTGGTGCTACGGTAACTGCCGCATTGCCAGAGGGTCTGCTCATCAACGCAGTTCGACCCAACATGATTCGCTTCATGCCACCTCTAAACGCAACCCGAGACGAAATCGACGAGGCAGTCGCAATTTTGGACAAGGTTTTGGCAGTTACCAGCAAGTAAAGCGGTCACTTACAACTAAATAGATAGAAAAATCAGCCCCGTTGGATTATTTCAGCGGGGCTGATTCTTTAAATTCCATCTCGATTCACTCACATCAGGCTCACGAATCGTTTGTCGCAACCGGTCTATACTGCGGGCAACCGAATGGGCTGAAGAGAAGCTGTGAACAGAACACAAGGGGAATCCGTCATGAAGATGTACATCAATGGTGAGTGGGCTTCGGGTTCAGCCCAAATGGAAGTGAGAAACCCGTACACCGGAGAAGCTTTCGATTCCGTTCCAGCCGGCACATTGCAAGATGTGGATCTGGCGATGAAAAGCGCCGAACGTGGTGCAAAAGCAATGCGTAAGCTCAGCGCATTCGACAGATACGAAATCCTGACACGTGCAGTGGCACTGCTGAACGAGCGACAACAAGACCTCGGAGAGACGATCACACGCGAAGAAGGCAAAGTCCTAAGCGAAGGACTGCTTGAAGTCGATCGTTGTATCCAAACCATGACTTGGTCGGCTGAAGAGGCGAAGCGCCTATTCGGCGAGACGATTCCGCTAGATGCTGCGCCCGACAACCAGATGAAATTTGGTTTCTCTATCCGAGTACCGGTCGGTGTAGTCGCAGCGGTAACCCCGTTCAACTTCCCATTGAACCTCGTAGCCCACAAAGTCGGACCAGCGATAGCTGGTGGCAACTCAGTAGTCATAAAACCAGCGAGCGATACGCCGCTTTCGGCTTTGAAATTGACGCAAATACTTCTCGATGCAGGTATGCCGGAAGAAGCTATCCAGTGCGTAACCGGTTCAGGTTCAGGAATTGGCGATTCCGTCGTATCGCATCCTGCAGTTCGCAAAGTGACCTTCACCGGCAGCCAAGAAGTCGGCGAACAAATTATGCGAACCGCTGGGCTGAAGAAAGTGACGATGGAACTCGGTTCAAACTCACCACTGATCGTTCTACCCGACGCCGATGTCGAAAAAGTAGCACTTGCCACCGTGCAAAACGGATATGCGAACGCCGGACAGGCGTGCATCTCTACCCAGCGGGTCTACGTCGATAAAGCCGTCTACGGAGATTATCTCGACGCACTCGCTCCGATGGTCGCAGCACTACCGTCTGGCGATCCGATGGGAGACGCGATCAAAGTCGGACCAATGGTGCGAGAAAGCGATGCTCAACGGGTCGAAAGCTGGATTAACGAAGCGGTCGGGGCCGGGGCACGATTGATAGAAGGCGGCGGCCGAAATGGCGCGGTCCTGGCACCGTCGATCCTTGCCGATGTACATCCCGATATGAAGGTATCTCGCGAAGAGCTGTTCGGCCCTGCTGTTGGCGTTACGCCAATCGAAGGTATCGAAGAAGCGATCGAGTACGCAAACGACACCCGATACGGACTGTCGGCTGCGATCTTCACAGAGAACATCGACAATGCATTGCGGTTCGCATTGGAAGTTGAATCAGGAAACATCAACATCAACGGCGGCACCCAGTTCCGAGCCGACATGATGCCATACGGAGGTCTCAAAGACAGCGGTATGGGCAAAGAGGGACCACGCTACGCCGTTGAAGAAATGACAGAACTCAAGATGGTAATCGTGCATCGGTCGTAGACGATAGCGTTTCAAAACGAACTTTCAGCCCCCTGCCGACATTGCCGGTAGGGGGCTGATTTTTTATGCCTTCGCTTTTGCATCTGCTCATATAGGCACGTATTGCAATACGAACACTAACTAACAAAACATTAGTAACTATCCTCTATCGAAAAATCGTGTAGGGTTGGTGTATGACCCAAAGCGAAACGAAGCACGACCACTCTGCACCGAGCAGCATGTGCCCGCACTACGAAGCGGCGATGGAACTGCTGGCTAAACGCTGGACGGGTCTAATCCTCACTACGCTCCTAGATCAATCTGCTCGATTCTCAAAAATCAGCACGGCTGTAGACGGCATCAGCGATCGTATGCTCTCACAACGACTGGTCGAACTCGAAGAAATCGGCATGGTCGAACGAAAAGTCGATGCCACGAAGCGACCTGTCTTGGTCGAATACGCCTCAACGCAGATGGCACGCGAACTAGCACCTGTATTTTCAGCCCTCCAAAACTGGGCCGAAAAATGGATGCCCGCCCAAGTCAAAAGCTAGCTATATCGCGCCCACTCCTCTTCGGTAGGAAACTATCGGTAACGAAAATCGATAACAGCTAGTCACCCCAAATCAGCACCAAACTGTCCCCCTTCATCCGAGAAGGGGCTAGGGGATGGGTAGACTGCAGCTTCCGAGCCGAGTCATCCGATGACGAGCGCGACTAACGAAAGAAAAAGATTGACCGAACAAACTAACTACTCCGTCATCGGAACCCGACCCATCCGTCACGACGGTCTCGACAAAGTAACCGGAAGGGCCATCTACGGAGCCGACGTTCGCATACCCGGCCAAATGTGGGCAGAAGTAGTCAGAAGCCCTCACGCACACGCCGTCATTGAAAATATCGACGCCACCCAAGCTCTCGCATTACCCGGCGTATTTGCATTCATCACCGGCACCGACCTCGCAGAAGCGATCACCAGCGAAGCTTCAAAAGAAATCCGCTGGCAAGCCGACAACATAATGGCTACCGACACTGCCCGATATCGCGGTCACGCTGTCGCCGCCATCGCCGCAATCGATCGAAACACCGCCATCGAAGCCGCCAAACTCGTTCGGGTCAGCTACAAGCCACTCCCCCCAATACTCTCGGTCAATCAAGCAATCAGCGAAGAAGCAACGCTAATTCACCCGAGCGCCGAATTTACCGACCTCGGCGAACCTGCTCAGAAAACCAACATCGCCTCGCACATAAAACTCGCAATCGGAAACTCGAAAGCCGGATTCGAACAAGCCAGCCTAATCGTCGAACGAACCGCCCATCTGGAAATGGTTCATCAGGGCTACATCGAACCCCACAACGCCACCGTAAATTGGGATCAAGACGATCGAGTGTCCGTCTGGTCAAGCACTCAAGGTATGTTCGGCATCCGCGACCAGCTAGCGAAACTTTTGGATCTACCTGAATCGAACATCACCGTTAACCCGGTCGAAATAGGCGGCGGATTCGGAGGCAAGACAACCGTCTACCTCCCACCAATCGCAGCCCTTCTATCTAAGCAAGCCCGTCGTCCAGTAAAAATGGTGATGGATCGCGCCGATGTATTTCAGGGCACCGGCCCTGCACCCGGCGGTGAAGTGAAAGTTCGAATGGGCGTTAACGACGAAGGCAAACTCGTCGCAGCCGAAGCCAAAATCAGTCTGGAAGCTGGTGCATATCCGGGATCAAATGTTGATCTACCAACCGCGTGGTGCTTCTCCACTTACAACATCCCAAACGTCACTGCCGACGGCTACGACGTTCTCGTCAACAAGCCAAAGTCCAACGCCTTCAGAGCGCCCGGACAACCTCAAGCAGCGTTCTGTGTCGAACAAGTGGTCGATGAAATATGCGAACAAAAAGGCTGGGACCCTCTCCAATTCCGTATCGATAACGCCGCTACAGAAGGAACCCGTCGAACCGACGCTGTACCCATGTTCTCTATTGGTCTAGAGCAAGTATTAAACACAGCCCAAAAATCCGACCACTGGCTCAGCGAAAAGCCTGCATCGTCCGGAAAAACCTTGCGTGGTCGAGGAATCGCAGTCGGCTTCAGTCCGCATATGGGTGGTCCATCATCCGTCCGAATTTCGCTAAACCGCGACGGCACAATTTCACTATCTGAAGGTTCCCAAGATATCGGCGGTACACGAGTCGCCCTTGCGATGATCGCAGCTGAAGCACTAAGCATCCCCGTCGAATCGGTACACCCATCGATTCCGTCCACCAACGACATCGGCTACACGTATGCAACGGCAGGTTCCCGCGTAATCAACGCCACAGGCCAAGCCGTTTGGGAGGCCGCACACGCCCTCATAGAAAAGGCTAAATCTCAAGCAGCAGACGTTCTTGAAACACCAAAAGATCAAATCAGCTTCAGTGAAGGACTCTTCAAAGGAACCAGCGATCAAACGCTGTCTCTGGCTGATATCGCACGTTTGCTAGATGAAACAGAAGACTCACTAGAAGTATCGGGCCAAGCCAACCCGACAGCACCCACAAACGGGTTTGCCGTTCACATTTGCGATCTCGAAATCGATGGCGGGACAGGCAAAACAGAAATCACTCGATACACCACAATCCAAGATGTCGGAACCGCAGTTCACCCCGCCTACGTCGAAGGACAAATGCAAGGTGGAGCAGCGCAAGGAATCGGCTGGACGCTCAATGAAGAGTACAAATTCGACGATGAAGGAACGATGTTGAACAGCTCGTTCCTCGACTACCGAATGCCAACAACCATCGACATGCCAATGATCGACACTATTCTCGTCGAAGTCCCCAACCCACTCCACCCTGTCGGCGTTCGTGGAGTTGCCGAAACCCCGATCGTCCCACCACTAGGCACAGTAGCCAATGCTGTTCACGATGCCACCAAAATCAGATTTTACCAACACCCAATAAATCCTCAAAAAATCCTATCCGCTCTACAACATAAAGCCGAGTAACAAATCGCGACCGATGCGGAGACCCGAGCTAAACAAGATGACAACTCTCCCAACTAGCGAGAGAATAGTCAGGTTGCTTCCGTGACAATCTCGGAAGTCAAGCGCAACAACACGCTCCTCGTACGCCAATACCCAATAGGAAATACACGTAAACATGGCTAGGGAAAAGTGCGTCCTCGCTTACAGCGGGGGCATGGACTCAACAATCTCAACCGTCTGGATCCAAGAGAACTACAACATGGACGTTGTAACTCTCACAGTCGATCTCGGCGCCGGACCCGAAATCGTCGGAGTGAAGGAACGAGCCGCTCAGGCAGGCGCGATCCAATCTCTCGTTTGGGACGTTCGAGACGAGTTCGTGAACGAATATGTATTCCCTGGCCTAAAAGCCGGAGCCATGTACGAAGGTGTGTACGCACTTTCGACCGCACTTGGACGCCCGCTAATGGCGAAGAAGCTTGTTGAAGCCGCCCGCGAAGTCGGAGCCACCGCAGTTGCCCACGGCTGCACCGGAAAAGGAAACGACCAAGTTCGTTTCGACTCCGGAATCATGACTCTCGCCGCACACGGCGAGCCTCTCAAGATCGTTGCACCTGCCCGCGAATGGGGCATGACCCGTGACGAAGAGAAGCTCTACGCCCAAAAGGCAGGACTCGAACTACGCGAAGTCGGTTCCGACCAGCGCGTCTACTCGATCGATCGCAATCTTTGGGGTCAGGCTATCGAGGGCGAAGACCTCGAAGACACTTGGCTCGCTCCGCCAGAAGACGCTTTCTCGTGGGTCAAGCAGATCAGCGACACTCCAGATGAAGGAATCGAAGTCGTTGTCGGCTTCGAGAAGGGCGTTCCGGTTTCTCTCGACGGTTCGCTAAAGGGTGGCGTTGAACTCATCGCCATCTTGAACGACATGGCTGGTGAACACGGCGTAGGTCGTATCGACCACGTCGAAAACCGCCTCGTCGGCATCAAGTCACGCGAGGTTTACGAAACTCCAGCCGCCATCGTTCTGCACACCGCTTTGAAGGCGCTCGAAACATCAACGATGTCTCGTGAGCAGCAACGTGTGAAAGAAAACCTCTCTGCGATCTACTCCGACATGGTTTACGACGGACGCTGGTTCACCGAGCTACGCACAAACATCGCGGCGTTCATGGACAGTGCTCACGAGTACTCGACCGGTGACGTCCGCCTGCGTCTGCACAAGGGCTCTTGCCTAGTGGTGGGTCGACGTTCGCCGTTCTCGCTTTACGATTTCGATCTGGCCACTTACTCGACGACCGATTCGTTCGATCACGAGGCAGCAACTGGCTTCATCGACATCTACTCGCTGTCAGCCCGAACGCAATCCCGCAGGCAGACCAACTCAGAGAAGCGGTAACTTCGGTGGCTTAGCCACATTTTCTGGGGTTATGGCTTTTGTCTAGTCGGGTAGTTGCTCGTGTTTTACGCGAACAATTCCGTCCACTTTAAAAAAAATATCCCGCTAGTAGCGATAATGTTGCACGCAGTACGTTTTTGCGTACACCGCATTGCCAGTTCAAAGATTGAATTGAATGACCAGCCAAAATAACGGCTCGAACGAAAACAAAAACCCGGCTGCTGCCGCACGCGGCTCAGAGCTTGCTAGCGATTTCACGGTGTCGATTCACTACGACAGTCGCCTCTACCGTGAGGACATCGCTGGATCGATCGCGCATGCCCGCATGTTGGGTCGTCAGGGCATCATCGAGTCCGACGACGTTGAAAAGATCATCGAAGGTCTCGCTGCAATCGTCGAAGAGATCGAATCAGGCGAGTTCGAGTGGAAAGAAGAACTCGAAGATATCCACATGAACGTGGAATCACGTCTCTACGAACTAATTGGCGATTCAGCAGGACGTCTTCACACAGCACGCTCACGCAACGACCAAGTCGCTACAGACACTCGTCTCTGGACGCAACTCGCTTGCGGTCGCGCCTTCGATGCCGCCGTTCAACTGCAAAAATCTCTCGTCGATCTTGCTGAACAGCACGTCGACACCATCGTTCCCGGCTACACGCACATGCAGCGCGGTCAGCCGGTCGTTCTCGGTCATCACTTGATGGCGTACTTCGAGATGTTCGACCGTGACGCCACCCGCTTTGCCCAAACCGCTGAGTCAGCCGATGTAATGCCACTCGGATCGGGCGCAATGGCTGGCGTGCCGTACCCAATCGACCGCGAATGGGTCGCAAAGCAGCTCGATTTCAGCGATATATCTCGCAACTCGATGGACGCCGTTTCCGACCGCGATTTCATCGTCGAGTTCCTAACTGCATCGTCACTGGCGATGGCTCATCTATCCCGCCTCGCTGAAGAGCTGGTCATATGGTCATCCGACGAATTCGGATTCATCAAGCTGTCCGACGAATTCACTTCCGGCTCCAGCATCATGCCGCAAAAGCGCAATCCTGATTTCGCCGAACTAATCCGCGGCAAGACGGGTCGTGTGTACGGATCTCTAGTGGGCTTGCTCACAACGATCAAAGGCATCCCGCTCACGTACAACCGTGATCTCCAAGAAGACAAAGAAGGCCTGTTCGACGCTTCCGACACGGTAATCGCAGCCCTCGAAGCTGCTGCCGGAATGGTCGCAGGAATGACCGTCAACGTCGATCGCATGCGTCAGGCTGCTTCCAACAGCTTCGTGCTCGCAACCGATATCGCCGACTACCTAGTAGGCAAGGGCGTTCCGTTCCGCGAGGCGTACATCGCTGTGTCCGATCTCTCGAAACAGTGCATCGCCAACGGCGTTGGATTCGGAGAGCTTTCGCTCAGCGATTTCCAAAAGGCTTCGCCGCTATTCGACGACGGAGTCATGGAAATAACTCTTGAATCTGCCGTTGCAGCACGTAACGTACCCGGCGGAACTGCTCCCGACCGTGTGCGCCAAGCAATCGAGGAAGCCAAAGGGCTACTCGCCGACGCGGGAGCGTAGCTCACCGGCAGTTCGGAACTAGATGCCCCGACGCGCTTACAATCTCGTTCAAACAATAATTTCAACCTTGCCCGGCAACCCCGGTGCACGTCCTCCCCAGAAAGTCACCAAGTGACATCAATCATCATTGCCCACCGTGGTCTCGACGAGACCTACCCTGAGAACACTCTGACCGCCTTCAAAGCCGCTCTCGAAAAGGGAATGGCGATTGAGATTGACGTTCGAGGAACCAAAGACGACGAATTGATCGTTCTCCACGACGACACGGTAGATCGCACGACAGATGGTGAAGGTCGAGTGGCTCAGATGACTCTCGCTGAAGTGAAAGCACTCGATGCTGGCAGCTGGTGGGGCGAAGAATTCGCTGGCGAACGAATCCCGACTCTGACGGAAACGTTCGACGTGGTCAAAGAGTACGGAACTGCCGAAACGACTCTGATCATCGAGATGAAGACGCTCGATCCAGGCTGCATCAGCAAGATCTGCGACGGACTCGCCGAGCGTGGTCTTCTCGGCAGCACGGTCGGAATCGGACTAATTCATCAATCGGTCGATGTTCGACGTCGCTTTTACGGCGGAAGCCCTGACTTCCAGTGTGCATCGGTCGCCAACACCGCCGCAGAGCTGCCAGGGGCGATAGCTGACCCGTACGCATCGTGGATTTACGTTCGATACCTGATGAGTGCAGAAGACGTTCAAGCCGCCCACGATGGCGATATGAAGGTAATTGCGTCTGGTCCTGATGTGATGGAAAATCTCGACAATATGGTCGCAAGTGCCGAAGCTGGCGCCGACACGATCATGGCGTACCATCCCCAAGCAATAGCCGATAGGCTCGCCTAATTTTCTATAGTCTATCCATCATTTAGATCGATTCAGCAAGGTTCACTGAACGTAAATGGCTTCGCATATAAAAATATCTCCTTCACTTCTCGCTGCCGACTTTGCGCATCTTGCCGATTCGATCGCAGCGGTCGAAGAAGCCGGAGCCGATGAGCTTCACTTCGACGTTATGGACGGAAGTTTCGTTCCGAACATCACGGTAGGCATTCCGGTGCTCGAAGCAATTCGACCGCTCACAAAACTGCCAATCGACGTTCACATGATGGTTCTTGAACCCGCCCGTTACGCCCAGGTGTTTGCAGATGCCGGTGGCGATATATTCACAATGCACGTCGAGGCCTGCGACGATCTAGAAGCTTCGCTGGGTGATGCCAGAGTCGCTGGTATGTCAGCCGGTGTTTCGCTTAAGCCCGACACCCCGGCATCCGTGCTCCAAGCAAGCCTTCCGTTAATCGATCGAGTGCTCGTAATGACGGTCGAACCCGGATTTGGTGGTCAGTCGTTCATGCCTGAAATGATGCCTAAAATCACTGAGATTCAGAACATGGCACGAATAGCGGGTCATGAACTCGAAATCGCTGTCGACGGCGGCATAAAAGTCGATACCGCAGGCGAGGCGATCGACGCTGGGGCGACAACGCTAATATCCGGAACGGGCGTCTTCAACTTCCCCGACGGCATGAAAATCGGCATCGAAGCAATTCGTAACGCTGGTAGCTAAACTCGGTTCGTAAGCACTTACTCCCGGTGCGTGCTATCCCATTCGTCGCTCCAAGTATCGTGAGTGTGGTCTTCCAACCAAACTCCGTTAACCAATCTGAAGTACCGCCACGCACTGAAATCGAACGAAGGATCACGGCTGTCAGATGGAGGATTTGAAACCGCGTCATACGAAATTTTGCAGAGAACTTCATCACATTTCAGATGAGTTACTTCTACGATATCGATATCCGGATAATTTCTCCATCCTCGTGTCATAGCCGAAGAATTCTTCATATATTCGACAGTCGTAAACTCGCTTGCAGACGTGGCAGCGGTTGTAACGCTGTCCAATGCTGACTGCGATCGTGAGTGATAGGCAGCGAAGTAAGTATCCAATGCGCCGATCACGTCTTCCCTGTAAATATCTTCAAAAGTAGGTTCTGGCGTGCTCGTAGGAGCCGGAGTAGGCGTGGCTTCTGGAATCGGGATTGCTGAAGGCACCGGCGTCGGCGTTTCCGCCATAGAGAATGTGCCATCGGCCTCAGGAGTCAGTAGGCTCGGATCAACGTGACCCGAAGAATCGCCTTCATCGGCAAACCCGTCGGCTTCAACGGTGTTCCACCCGGCACCAACACCATTGCTATCTTCTCCGCAACCTACCAGAACGATTGCTGACAGAATCACTATTGATAAGAAACTCGTCGAAATCCGATTCATATCGCCACCACCCAACTGTCAGAGCCAGAATTCGTCAAGCTCAGTCATGTTCAAATTTTGTACATCATACAACTGGCTCGATACTTCGCAATCAAGCTAAATCTTCTAACGTCGGTACACGGTAAACAAATCGATACTAGTGCGGCCTGACGTTCGTGATATCGAAACCAACAAACGACGATATAGCCATATCGGGCGCATCATCGCCCTCTGCCGACAGCGCCACATCGCCAACACCGACACACAATATCTCTGCTGCTCTTGCCGCCCTAAAGCCCGCAATAGAATCCTCGAAAATCAGGCATGCTGAAGGTTCAGCACCCACCAGTTTTGCGGCTTTCAAATACGGCTCAGGATGAGGTTTTAGGTTCGAAACTTCGGCGGCCGTAACCGACATGGTGAACACGTCGTCCAGCCCTGTCATCTTGATAAATCCTTCGGCATAAGGACGTTCACCCGAGGTGACTAGAGCCACTTTTATGCCAGATGCCGCAATCGTTCGAACAGTGGATTCAGCCCCCGGTAGCAGATCGATGCCTTCGGCTGCAATGCGCTTCCACTGGCGAAGGTACTCGTTTAGAAGAGCTTCCGGATCATCTATGCCGTAATGATCTGCAACCATTCGTGAACCGGGGACATCTCCGTGCCCAAACGTATCGGGATGATCTTCGGAGAACGCGTCTACTCCAAAGACTTGAAGAGTCGCCAGTTCGGCTGCCTGGTGTGGAGGGCCAGTATCAATCAACGTTCCATCAAGATCGAAGAATGCCGCGCTGAATTTTGGATAGGTCATGAATTCTCAAATACCAGCAATAATGTGGCGATGTATTGACCGCGTCGTGTGATTGCAAACCTACACTAGCCCTCTCCCGACGGGAGAGGGAATCTGCAACATATTCAGCTTCTGAGACGCTTTCACCAAAGCAACCAGCTACTTAAAGCTGACGCAATTTCGGGTCCCAGCGATCACGAAGCCAATCGCCTAACAAGGTGATAGCCGCAATAAAAATCCCCATGGCAACCCCGGGGGCTAGGCTCACCCACCAAGCGGTATCTAAATACAGACGACCATCCGCAATCATCGCTCCCCAGCTCGGAGACGGAGGCGGAACACCCGCCCCAAGGAAGCTGAGTGTCGCTTCAGCGAGAATCACCGCACCACTTTGAAACGTAGCGATCACCAGCACGGTGCTAACTACGCCCGGAAAAATATGGCGATACATGATATGAACAGACGATGCCTCCCAAGTGCGAGCCGCCGCAACGTAATCAGTAGTTTTTATCACCAAAACTTCAGCCCGTACCTGCCGAGTGAATTGCCCCCATACGAACATTGTTAGAAGCCCAACCAGCAATCCAAAACTAGGGCTGAAAATGACCACCAAGGCAAATGCAATAAGTACCAAAGGTATTGAGAATTTCACATCAACCATCCGCATAATCAACTCGTCCACCCAGCCACCCTTGTAGCCCGCAAATATGCCAAGTGACGTGCCAATCGCTCCACCAACGATCAAGGCGGTTAGTGCGGACAACATAGAGATCCGTGCACCAAATACGACACGGCTGAATACGTCTCGCCCCAAGCTGTCTGTTCCCAAGATGTGATTAGATGTCCCACCAAACAAGACAGGCGGCTGGTGACGATCTTCTAGGAATCCTAAATTCTCATCATGAGGGGCAATCACCGGTGCGAAAACCGCCAAGCAAATCATCACAAACAGAATTACCATCGAGAAAATTGGCAAGCGGAGCAGTCGATGCCTACGGCTATACCGAGAACTCAAAGCACCCGGTACGTTTGAATTTCGGTTCATTGGATACGTATCCGCGGATCGATCATCGTGTACACAACATCAGTAACAAAACTGAATAACACGTAAACCAACGCTGCAAGCATAATCACACCTTGCAATATCGTATAATCAGAATTGTTTAGCGCGTTAACCGATAGCAGCCCTAAACCTGGCCAAGCAAAAACAGTCTCAACAACAATCGAACCGGTCAGCATGCTAGCGAAAGTCAGACTTGCGAATGTCACCGGCGAAACAATCGCATTACGTAAAACGTGTTTCCAAATAATCGCTCGTTCTGTCACGCCTTTTGCTCTGGCAAGTCGCACGTACTCGGAATCGAGGATATCGAGCATCGATGATCGAACGATTCGAATCTGCCCAGATACACCCAGCCACCCAAGTGCCAAAGTGGGAAGTATCAGCGATGTCCAATCTGACTTACGAGCAGCTGGCAACCAATCCAGGCCTACGGCGAAAATTAGGATCAGCAGCAGACCTACCCAATAAGACGGTAATGCCTGCCCAAGCACAGCAAACATCCGAATTACATAGTCAGAAATACCGCCCGTTTTTGCTGCTGATAGCACGCCCAATGGAACTCCGATCAAAATGGTCAGAGAGAACGCCGTTACAGCTAGTAAAGCACTGTTCCACCCACGCTCCAAAAGGATTCCCGCTACCGGTTTTTTCTGCAGCGTTGATGTTCCCAAATCGCCCTGAACCAAATTGACCACGTATATCATGTACTGCTTGTAAACCGGTTGATCAAGTCCAAGCTGCTTACCCATTTCTTGCCACTGATCAATACTGGCATCATCGGATATTAGAACCGAGCGAGGGTCACCTTGAATTCGAGACAGTCCAAACACTAGGAACGTCACTCCTAAAAGAGTGAGCGCACCTGTCATGACTCTTCGGACCAGAAAATTCACTAGTTGGTCGAGCCTTACTTGAAGCGAATGTTCTCGAAATCACCGAGGTATCCACTGCCACTGGACATTCGCCACGATTCGATTTTGTCAGTGTTCAAGCCTAGAATTTGGTCGGCCAATACCACTGGGATTATCCACATATTGTGACTGAAACTATCATAAAGTCGCTCGCGAACTTCATCTAATTCCTCAGTTGAAGTTATTGAATCCATTTCACTAATGATTGCCAATGGCTCTTTGATTTCCATCCCGGGATTGAACGCGTTTTCCGGATTTCGGCGTAACTGCGAAATCTCGGGAGGTTCAGCAGTTCCTCCACCGCTCGACCGGAACCAGAGATCGCTCCGTTCACGTGCAACCACGGATGGCCTGTTGCCAGAGTATGTGATTACTTCAGTCGTTACATCTCCGCCAAGCGCACCAATGAATTGGGCCACTGCTTGACCAATTTCGACTTCTAGTGGATGAGATCCGGTAGTAATCCTCATTAGCCCATCGATTCCACTAGGATAGCCCGCCTCATCCAGAAGAATCTTCGCGGCATCTATGTCATATGGAATGAACCATCGATCCTGCCACACCCGATCCAGTAGAGGTGGCACAACCTCTGGTAAGTAACTTGGTCGCCCAAATCCACCGAGTATATTGTCCACAATACTTTGCCTATCGATTGCCATCGACATCGCCACTCGTACCTTGCGGGCGCTCTCAACGGAGACAGCGCTCTCACAATCTCCAACCCACGGTTTCTCTGGATCATATCCGGGGCGCGGAAAAGGCTGAACGGGGGTGCCGCTCAGTGTTTCATCCATACAAAACTGACCTTGAGGATAAAGCCGTTGAGAACCAGGAATGCCAAACGACTGAATCCCTAGATGTGGCTCGCTTGCGATATCTGCAGCAAGTGGTGCCGGCACCAAACTGGCATCTACCTGACCAGTCCTAAGTGCTGCTAGCTGAGTGGCTGGCTCTTTAATTTCTAGGATATGGACAGTCGTAACGTACGGAGAAATACCATGATAGCCATCGAATGCCTGCAGTACGACTTCGTCTCCAGGATTCCATTTCTCGAAAACATAGGGTCCGGATCCGCCAGAAATATCTAGGAACGCGCCATCAACACCCAGAGCATCCGCACGAGCCTTACTAAATATCTTTGTAGCTGCTCCACTGCCGTTGCTCAGAAACGCCTCGAAAAAAAACGAACTCGTTTGATCTAACCGTATTGAAACCGTGTAGGTGTCGATTGCTTCAATGGTCGCCCCTGTCGATCTGGCTAATCCAATACCTGAGTGAATGCTAGTTTCACGAATTTCATCTTCAAAACTCCATACAAAATCCTCGGCGGTCATCTCCCCCCAGCCACCGTGGAACTGAACTCCTTTTTTTAGATGCAGTGTCCACCCAAGCCCGTCGGAATCCATCTCCCAATCGGTAATTAATCGATTTTCGAGTTCGGGCTTACCCGCACTCCATGTCATCGCCGTTTCATAGACACCCCAACGATGTATGTACCCACCGGATCCGACAGGTAGCTGGCTCGGCACCATCGCAGGGAACATCACGCTGCTTTGTGCTAGTGAAAATGTCCGATCAACTATGACAGGTGGCGTCTCAGTCGCCGCAATATCTCCCGCATCTGCAGTCGATGCGGCAGGCGTAGAAGTGGAACTGGCAACAATTTCCGGCGATGTAATTGACTCTGCCGAGTGCTCGTTATTTCCGCTGCATCCAGCAGTGAATACCAGGGCCATGAGAATCACAAAGATATACGTCAGAACAAACGCCCCTACGTGGTGTTTTGATAGTCGTCGAATAAATGTTGCAGGAGTGCTAGTGAAGGTCAGACGCTGCAATAATTCGTCTGACTATGGTACTTGTACGCGATCACCTCAGATGTGAGCGACGCAACCAAACAAGGCGTTCACACCAACACAAATAACATGCACAACCGTTTCTTCGTCGTATGCACTGAACCCCAGATTCAAAGCCAGCCAGCCAGCCAAAAACATAACAAAAAAGCCCTTCTCAAACGAGAAGGGCTTCAATTCAAATCTTGACTCAGGGCTCTCTAATCAACGAAGAGAGAGATTCCCTTTTTATCGAGCGTACGCATCTCACGAGCGGTCAATTTCACTCGGTAGCGTTGACCATCAACAACAACCCATTTATTCTGCAGGTTAGGCTTTGAAATCTTTTGGGTGGCGTTCAAAGCGTGTGATCGGTTGTGACCGAACAATGGCTTAGGGCGGGGTCCAAGACCCAATTTTGCCCTAATCTGGTCGGAGCTAGGCATAACGATTAAACTCTCGAAATAACTTCTAAATAGTGGGAGCGTCTCTGAACGAAAATCTCAGCAACTCCGAACGAGCTGCAGTTCTCGAATGAGACTCCAGCGATTAACGCTACCATGCAAGTAGCGCCGGAACAACAGAAATACGACTCAATGAAAAGCGAGTCTAAGCACAACAATTGAACTGCAATAGCTTCGACCCAATAAGGCCAGCAAACTAATGCCACGTTCTGAAACAAGAATACCAAGCGGCACCTCATCACGGTTAACCGACATGATTCGCGCCACAACGAAAGCTGTCGAAGCCAATAGAGACACTATTAACGCCCTAAACGTGTTCCCGGTTCCCGATGGCGACACCGGCACGAACATGCTGCTGACCTTGCGTTCGATAGTCGAGGCACTACCGACGAATTCAAGCGAATCTGCCAACAGTGTGTCGAAATCTATTGCCAGATCAGCCCTACTTGGTGCTCGAGGCAACTCAGGACTAATACTCGCTCAGTATTTTAAAGGTCTTGCCCAAGCTATCGGCGACGACACAGAACTGACCGGTGAACACTTCGCCAGATCGATACGCATAGCGTCCGACAGCGCCTACAACGCTCTGCCAAACCCGGTCGAAGGAACAATGCTCACTGTCTACAGGGAATGTGCCGACGTAGCCGAGCAAGCGGCAGTGAGAAACGAAGAACTAGTGAGCGTTTTGGAGGCAGTCGCCAAAGAAGCTATCGACTCAGTACGACGCACGCCTGATTTACTTCCAGTTCTCGCCGAAGCAGAGGTAGTTGACTCCGGCGGATTCGGATTCGCCGTAATGCTCGATGGTGCACTAAGAGCCCTTCGAGGCGAGGAACCGGTCGGCAGAATAGTCGTCGTGCCGATGCCAGACGGTAAGAACTTCACGGGATCGGTCAAAGCCGACTTTGTCGATGCTTCAGAGGAGATCGAATGGGGCTACTGCACAGTATTCGCCATTCAGGCTGAATCGCTCGATATCGAAATAATTCGTAACCACATGGCAGAAATCGGTCGCTCGCCGATCGTCGATGGCAATGCCGCAGAAGGCATCGCCAAAGTGCACGTGCATATGGAAGACCCCGGCTCCGCGTTAAGTGCGGGTATTTCGTACGGTGAGCTTTCCAATATCGAAATCGCCAATATGGACGAGCAAGCATCAGATTGGGCATCTGCTCGGCGCGGTAGTGGCAGTGAAATAGAAGCAACTCCAGCCACACCGGTCGAAATCGCCGTGGTTGCTGTTGCCGCCGGCGACGGCTTGAACGATCTGATCATCAGCACCGGAATGGGCGTTACTTCCGTGCTCGAAGGCGGCGACACGATGAATCCGTCAGTTGCCGATTTGCTAGCTGCGGTCGAAGCGGCGCCGTCTGATCAAGTGATACTTCTACCTAACAATAAAAACGTACTGCCAGCAGCGTTAGAAGTTCCAGGACTTTCTTCAAAGGATGTACGAGTCATCCCAACACGCTCAGTTCAAACAGGAATAGCAGCACTTCTAGAGTTCAGCACGACGCTCAATCTCGACGACAACGAGTCGGCTATGACCACTGTAGTAAGTGATGTGGGCGACGGACGAGTTTGCAAAGCCAGCAGAGATGTAACGGTCTACGGTCACGACATTAAAAAAGGAATGGCGTTCGCTACGTTTGACGACAAGATAGTCGCTGTTGGTCGTGAGCCATTGTTCGTACTCACAAAAATGATCGAAGAACACGCCTCCCAAGCCGAGATCATCACCATCTACACTGGGGAATCTCTCTCGCAGGAACAAGTGGATACCACCACAGAATCACTCTCAACCAAGTTCGAAAACATCGAAATTGAAGTGGTCTACGGCGGACAACCTCACTACGAGTACCTGATTGCAGTAGAGTAGCCTGACCGCCAGAGCATCCTCGGGCACAAAATCATCCGAGGCGTTGCCGCAATGCAAACATAAAATTTGCCGTATCTCGTCATAGCCAATAGAGAATATAAATGAGCATCGCCGTTGTAACCGACAGCACGTCCGATCTTCCAGTCGAAATCGCTAAGCAGCACGGAATCACTATTGTTCCGCTCAACGTCCACATCGAAGACGAAACATTTCTTGATGGCGTGACGATATCCGCTGATGAGATGTACAGAAGACTGCCCGACCAAAAAGTCATCCCAACTACGTCAGCACCGTCCGTCGGATCATTCATCGAGGTATACGAGAAGCTCGGTGAATCCCACGACGAGATCATTTCCATTCATATAAGTTCAAAGCTCAGCCTGACTCACAATTCAGCAGTACAAGCGGCCGCAGATCTGAACGCAAAAGGCGCGAAGGTCGAAGTTGTTGACACTGAGCAAGCTTCGATGGCGCTGGGCTGGATCGCCGTTCAGGCTGCCGAAAAAATAGCTTCAGGCGGTTCGCTGGATGAAGTTGTAACGCTGGCAAAAAGTGCGAGCACACGTGCATCGTTCATAGGAATGGTCAACACCTTGGAATATCTCGTTCGAGGAGGCCGAATAGGAAAAGCGCAAGGGTTCGTCGGGTCGCTACTAAGAATTCGCCCTATCCTCACTTTGACAGAAGGCGTAGCGCACCCCGCAGGTCGTGCAAGAAATCGCACGAAAGGCATCGCTCGTCTCAAAGAAATGGTTGCAGAAGCGTCACCACTCGACAAACTAGCGATTCTTTACACGACTGACAAAAACGACGCCGAAGAAATCGCCGATGCTGTTGCTGAGTACAGCCAAAATGGAAGGCCGGTGGTGGCGCAGCTTGGTCCCGTTGTCGGCAACTATCTCGGCCCTGGAACCCTCGGACTCGGCCTGATTCGTTCCGAATAGTCTCCATGCAAACAACATCGACCCAGGGATGCCGACGATGAACGTTGGAGGGCGAGAAGCAAGTCGAAAGTCTCGTAGTCGCGCCGCTAATCGTTCATCTACTCCAAGTATGGATTCGCAGCGAGCGATAACCGCACTGCGGAACATTCTCGAACTTGAACGGACACGCGAATTCACAGATCAAGCTGTGATGGGCGGACTCGACAAGTTCATCGAGCAATCAGCGAAAGCCCTGCCGTGGATTCGAGACGTCGAACCATTACGTGGCACCAGCTACGCAGTGCTTCAACCGGGACAACGACATCGCTGGGCATCGGCGGTAATGGGCCGGTTAAAAGCAGAATCTGGCGATCAGCAAGCGCCAGCTCCAACGGCAATATCCACACCAGTTCCCGCCAAAAAAACGCCTGCAAAAAAACCAGCACGAGCATCGTCGGCAAGAGCCAAATACACTCTCGACACGCCTATCGATGAATTGAAATTCATTCACAAGGCAACTCGACCAAAGCTAGCTCGCTTAGACGTCACCAATCTGCGCGACATGCTTCGCCTGTTCCCGAATCGCCACGTCGACTACTCCCAAGTAACGAAAATTGCCGAAGTGCTCTACGGCGAACAAATGACGGTCGCCGGTAGAGTCGTACGTTCTGACATCGCCAAAATAGGGCCGCCTCCGGGCGCAGCAAAAATCCTCATCAACGACGGCAGTGGCGTGCTTGAAGCAACGTTTTTCAGGCAGGCGTACCTAGCTAGGCGTTTCAAGCGCGGAGATATCGTCGCTTTCTCGGGTGAAGTCGGGGCGTTCAATAATCTCGCCCAAATGCAGAA
>JABIHL010000055.1 GCA_018649665.1 Chloroflexota bacterium
CTGGTATAAGACACCCGGTGTTGCATCAGCGAAAATTCTGGAAGTTCCTGAAGAAGCGACCCGAATTGCGATGTTCGAAACAGGTCAGGCTCAAATAACCCGTGTGAATCTTCCGAATGTTCCTAAACTGCTGCTTAAGGGCGGTAAAGTTAGGCCTGTAGTTGGTTCCCAGAGCACGATTTCGTTTGGTGCAGGTAACTACCTTGAGAAGGTCGGTGCCAGGGATGGCGAACCATTGTCAACCCCAGGATTCGACGCATCTCTGCCGTGGGTAGGTGACCCGAACGCAGTTGGCTGTGATTACGATGACATGCTGTTGAATTCACTGCCATCTAAACCGGTATGTGAGTCCATGGAAAACGCTCGACTGGTTCGCCAGGCTCTGGCGATGTCCATTGACCGTGAAGGCATCGCCGAGGCTATCTACGGTGGTCTTGCCAGTCCCTCGTTCATGACTCACCTGTCTGCTGACAATGACATCCACCAAGATGAGTGGAAGATCGCTTACGACGTCGCTGCAGCGAAGGAACTCATGGCGCGGGCTGGTTACTCAGACGGCTTCGACATGCAGATTTACGCCGGCGTGGGAGCCACTGCGCTAGAGTTTGCAACCGCATTTTCTGCCGATTGGCAGAGCGAACTCGGGATCAACATTACGTTCGACCAGCAGGCCTACTCAGCGATTCGACCAACATTCGTCGACCGTTCCAACAAAGAATTGGTCGTAGGTGGTTGGACAACCGCATGGCCGCCCGACTGGCCACAGGGGCGTGAAGACAACAGTTGGTTTGATGGCGGAACAATGAAGTACGGGGCACTCCCGTTCTCAGCTCTTACATATGGCAAGATGCTGGGCGAAGCAGACACTGCTGTACGCACGGCGACAGCCGTCGACTGGTACGAACACGAGAATTTTTGGCGATGGCAGCCAGGGATTGTAGACGTCCCAACCTACGACGTTTACAACGCTGACACGATCACCTGGAATCCCCAACGGGCAACGTCAATCTGGT
This sequence comes from Chloroflexota bacterium, assembly GCA_018649665.1. Classification (GTDB taxonomy): domain Bacteria; phylum Chloroflexota; class Dehalococcoidia; order Lucifugimonadales; family Lucifugimonadaceae; genus Lucifugimonas. The sequence goes on from JABIHL010000055.1 coordinate 1,014, forward strand.
GGGGTGGTGTAGCTGTAGCAATGCCACTTGAAGACGTGCAAGTGAACTAACGCTGTGATTATGGCGGGGCATCAATCCTCCCGATGCCCCGCCAAATCTACTGTTTCCTTGAAAAATGACTGGGAGTTTTCTTGAGGCGATTCATATTACGAAGATTATTGTTCAGCATCATTGCAATATTGGGTGCCACAATGATCGTATTCGGGCTCTCCCGTATGGGCGGAGATCCACGTTACTTTTTTGCCGGCCAATCGGGCTATGGCATAAGCCAGGAACAGTGGGACAAGCTCGGCGAGGATATGGGACTGGATAAACCAGTTCCGATCCAATACTTCATCTGGCTGGGTGAAATACTCAAGGGTGATTTCGGTACAAGTATCACAACGCAGGCTCCCGTCATTGATGTGATAGGTCAACGTGTTTCAGCTACAGGCAAGCTCGCTTTAGCAGCATGGGTGTTTGGTACTGCCATAGGAGTTCCGCTCGGAATTCTGTCTGCTGTCAAACGCGGATCGATGGTCGATTACGCTATACGTATTTTTGCCCTTTTCGGCCAAGGATTCCCAACGTTTTTCCTTGGAATCGTTCTCATACTCATCTTCTCTGTTCATTTTAGAATTTTTCCCGTTGGGACGATTGGAGAAGGATTCTCTATCAAAAATTACGTACTTCCGGCGATAACTTTGGGTTGGCTGCCTGCCGCTAGTTATCTGAGACTAACGCGATCGGCAATGCTAGAAGTGCTGGATACCGAGTACGTCAAACTTGCACGTGCGAAGGGCGTATCTAGAACAGCAGTGGTGTGGAAACACGCGTTGCGGAACGCCCTTATCGTGCCACTCACGCTTTCGGCGTTCGTACTCGTCGGCTTCATTAACGGAGCTGTGGTTGCTGAAACTGTGTTTTCATGGCCAGGTTTAGGACGACTCGCGATTTCCACCATTCAAGACAATGATTTTCCGGTAATCAGCGTGCTCGTGTTGTTTACGTCGATTCTTTATGTGGGCGTCGTATTCATCCTCGATCTGCTGTACGCGGCTATGGATCCCCGGATCCGATACACGTAAAGGTTGCCATTCGTGGAAAG
>JABIHL010000056.1 GCA_018649665.1 Chloroflexota bacterium
AACCGTCAGCTGCCCATACCCAATGAGTCACCGGAACGTAAACGACCGTGACCCAAACGAAGAGAAACACGATGTAGGTTGTGAACTTGAATCTCTCAGCAAAGGCACCGGTGATCAGTGCCGGTGTGATGATGGCAAACATCATCTGAAATATGGCGAACAGCATTGGCGATATGCCACTGTCGGTACTCTCTGCCGATACATCTCGGAATCCGATGAAGTCAAAGTTCCCAATGAAATCACCGCCCGGTCCAAACGCAAGACTGTAACCCCACAGGACCCACAAGACGCTCACTACTCCCATCGAGACGTAGCTGTACATCATGGTCGATACGACGTTCTTGCCGCGAACCAAGCCGCCGTAAAAGAACGCCAGACCAGGAGTCATGAGAAGTACCAGTGCCGACGCGGTCAGCATCCAGGCGACGTTGCCGGGATCAGACATATTCGAGCTCCATTTTCTGTTGCACACCAACTAAAAGTCAGGGCAAAAGAACGAACTCACTTGTTCCCGCTCGCTACTTTGCGACGAGTAATGAACAAAAGAATGGGCTGTACGCCGAAGTCGATCCCTGAATATCGCGTTCGGCTAATTATCACCGAGGAAACCTAGCAAACGTTTCGCCATTTACAAATAGCTCTTCGCCGTTAAATAAGATTTCTTCTGCAATGTCGGGAAATTATGCTTCCGACATCATCTCGCCACCGACCGACCAACTGGCCTTCTCGACGTCTTGAAAGATAATCGTTGTTGCCGAATCTGGCACTCCAGCTGTTTCAGAAATGGCTGTTGTGATCGCCTTAGCGAGATCGGCTTTCTGTTGGTCGGTTCGACCGGCGTAAAGGGCTACGTTTACTATTGGCAAGTTCTTCTCCTCAGTTTCGAAATGGCGTTACTAATACTAAATTTCCGGTCGGATTATAGGCTGCAAGCGATCGGATAAATGGGCTTTGGAGACAAAATATCTGAACGAATTGACGCTTTGCCAATATAATTGACTTCATACATGCAGCCTTCGACTAACAATGACAGTACGATTTTGAATGAATTCGAACTCATTGCACGTCTTTCTGAACTCGAATCTGCCAAAAACATCGATGGCGCTGACACCGTCCTTACCGGTATTGGCGACGATGCCGCGGTAGTCTCAACACCCGCCAGCCAAATGTTGCTGACAACCGACGCCATTGTCGATGGTGTTCATTTTCGATCTGCCGACGAACGCTGGTTCGATATCGGCTGGAAGTGTGCGGTTTCAAATCTCAGCGATATTGCAGCCATGGGTGGTGTTCCCGATCACGCGTTAGTTACTTTGGGTGTTCCATCAGGGGCATCTGTTGATACATACGCTGATTTCTATGACGGCATGAACGCTGCTTTTTCTGAATTCGGCGGATCGATCGTTGGGGGCGACGTTGTTTCTTCGCCAACCATGTTTGTAAACATCGCCTTAAGCGGTCATCCATCAACGGATTCACATGGCGAGCCGATGACGATGCGCCGTACCGAAGCGCAGGCTGGCGATCTCGTCTGCGTCACAGGGCCGTTAGGAAGCTCCGCAGGCGGACTCGAAGCGCTGTTGAGTGGCGACACAAACCCAAGTGGGAAATTTCTTGTCGATCGTCACTATCGCCCCACTCCGCGAATCAAACTTGGCAACAAACTTGTCGCAATCGGAGTTCGTTGTGCGATGGATATCAGTGACGGACTAGTTGGCGATCTTGAGAAGATTGCGAAACTAAGTGGTGTCAAAATTACCGTTGAGATGGCGAATATCCCGCTCGCAGCTGAGTTAATATTTATGTTTGGACCTAGTGCCATTGAGCTCGCTCTTAGCGGTGGTGAAGACTATGAACTAGCGTTCACTGCATCAAAGTCCCTAGTCGCCGATCTTGTAGCCAACAACGTCGGTCTCACAGTTATAGGCAGCGTATCTTCCAGTGAATTACCGGGTGGTCAAGTGGACGTAATAGATGAGAACGGCGAGCTATACGAACCCATTCGCAAGGGGTGGGATCACTTGAATGGTTGATTCCCAGCCAGGTCCTGCGAACCCTGCCCTACTGCTCGTTTCTGATTCGGAAGACGATACCGTCCGAATTGGTAAATCGATCGGATACGCTATTCGATCCGGCGATACGGTTTTGCTTTCGGGCGACTTAGGGGCGGGTAAAACTCGAATGGTTCACGGCATGGCTGAAGCTATCGAAAGCCCAGTCTCTGCTCGCAGTCCAACATTCGTTATCGTCAACGAATACCCCGGCAAAATTCACCTTAGTCACTGTGATCTCTATCGCCTTGGCTCAATCGACGAGGTCGAAGAGCTTGCATTGGAAGAGCGACTCATAAATGGGGCATTGGTGATCGAATGGCCCGAAATCGGTGGAACAGCATTACCGTATGACGCTCTGTTTTTGAAAATAGTTAACGGCGATCACGACGACCAACGGATCATCACGTTCACGCCAACTGGTCCCGGTTCAGCGAACTTACTTAGCCGTTCCGCCGCCGTATTCGAATCACTCGACGGCGCTGTTGGATTGACTCACTCATCAACACCTGAACAGACAGGCCAACCGTAAAATTGATCTTATTAGCAATCGATACATCGACTCGTTTCGCTGGAGTCGGTGCAATGGACAGCGAAGGCAAGCGAGCAATCCGGACGTGGCGATCGAATCAAAACCACGGTCGAGAACTTATGCCCGCCGTCGTTGAATCGTTATCGGAACTTTCGCTGACGCCTAAAGATGTAACTCACGTAGTTGTCGCTCTCGGACCAGGCGGATTTAGTGCCGTACGAGTCGGAATTAGTTTGGTTCTTGGGCTCGTAGTAGCCAAGCAACTTCCGGTTCTGGGCATAGCAACTCACGATGTGGAGCTAGAACCACATCGCAAATTAGTCGATGCCGAGACACCCGTATACACGCTAATACCCGCTGGTCGAAACGAGGTGTCGTGGACTCGGCACGCTACAGATTCAGAGCCCAAGACCGGTATTGATTCACCAGAGGAACTGGCACTAATACTCGAACCGAACGCGCTTCTATGTGGCGAGGCATGCGATTTGATGGCTGGGCACGTTGAGCAAATACGCTTTCGAGGTCAGGCGGCGCCGACCCGAGACCCGAATTCTATTATCGATGTCGCACTCGCCAAATTCGAATCAGGTCTGTCGACTCCATACGAAGAACTTCGACCAATCTACGCCCGCTCGCCTTCGATCAGCACACCGAAACCTCCCAAGTAGCTGAAATTATCCTAAATCATCGCCAACAACAGAAATTTCACGGCACAATGATTAGACACAATTCCTGTAAATCCTTTTAGGGAGAAGAAATGACAATGGAGCGAACACTCGTACTGGTAAAGCCTGATGGCGTACAACGTGGACTTGCCGGTGAGATTATCGGGCGACTTGAGCGCACAGGCCTACAGATCGTCGGCATGAAGCTGATGCAGATTTCCGACGAACTAGCCGGCACTCACTACGGTGAGCACAAAGGCAAGCCGTTCTACGATGGACTCGTAGGATTCATCACTTCTTCTCCAGTGGTTGCACTTTGCCTTGAAGGTCCAAGCGCTATTTCGACCACTCGAAAGTTAATGGGTGCGACAAACCCAGCCGACTCGGCACCGGGAACAATCCGTGGCGACTTCGGTGTCGACATGGGTCGTAACCTCATCCACGGTTCAGCCAATGAGGAAGATGCAGCACGTGAAGTGTCGCTGTTCTTCAACGATTCTGAACTGACTTCGTACGACCGGGCGACTCAGCCTTGGATCGTAGAGTAAGTTTCTCGATTAAATAAAAACGCCGGTGCGGAATAAATCCGCACCGGCGTTTTTCGTTTAACGTATGTATCGCTATTGAACCCGAACAACTTCCGTTGCGCGCGCCCACAGCTGCTCAAGCCCGTAGTGCTCACGTTGGTCCTTGGTGAACAGGTGAACTACCACTCCAGTGAAGTCGATTAGCACCCATCCGCCGCCGCCAGTACCTTCACGGTGAATTACGTGAACGCCCATCTTTCGTGAACGACGGCTAATGTCTTCAGCCATCGATTCAAGGTGGCGATCGGTTTCACCACTTATGATTACGAAATAATCAGCGAAACTGCTGACGCCCTCGGTGTCGAGCAGAACGATGTCAGATCCGAGTTTCTCTGATGCTTCATCAACTGCCGCTCTGGCGAGTTCTTCGTTAGTGGCTATTTTCTTTGTTTTAGTCGTGTCTTCCATTGTTTTAAATTATAGACGCATTCCGCCCAAATCCCACTCACTATTATTAGACATTCCGTTTAACCGTTGTTTAGCAGTATTTCTATGAACATTTGGTAATCTGAATTGATGGCGCAAGTTCAGAACAAGAAAAAACGTGCAGTTGTGGCTATGAGTGGCGGAGTTGATTCGTCAGTAGCCGCCGCCCTGCTCGCACGCGACGGTTATGAAGTCGTTGGTGTAACTATGCGACTTTTCAACGCCCCGAACGAGAATGTTGCACGTCTGAACAAGTCGTGCTGCTCACTCGAAGACGTCGAAGATGCTCGAGCCGTCTGCCGCAAAATCGGAGCCAAACACTACTTCCTAAATTTTGAAGAAGAGTTTCAGAAGCACGTTGTCGACTATTTTGTTGGCGAGTATGAACGCGGGCGCACACCACATCCCTGCCTCGCTTGCAACGATCGCCTGAAGTTCGAATTCCTCGTCCGACGCGCCGAACTCATGGATGCCGACGTTGTAGCTACCGGACACTACGCTCGAATTCGAGAAGACAATGGTGAGTACAAGCTACTTGCCGGAATCGACTCGATGAAGGATCAGTCGTACGTTCTATACACATTGAGTCAGGAACAGCTCTCGACGCTGGCTCTGCCGATTGGCGACTACTCTAAGGACGATATACGGGAAGTCGCTCGCGAGCTCGGCCTGTCAATCGCCGATAAACCCGACTCTCAGGACATCTGCTTTATTCCCGACGGCGACTACAACCGGTTCATCGAACCCCGCCTGAAGCGAAAAACCCCTGGCGATATTGTCGATGCAGAAGGCACGGTGCTCGGCGAGCACGAAGGAATCCACGGGTTCACAATCGGACAGCGCAAGCGAATACCCGTCTTCAACAGCACTCCGCGTCCTATGTACGTGACGGACATAAACGCAGAATTAGGGCAAGTTACTGTTGGTCCAGCCGAGAATCTGATGAAAACCCGTTTGTACGCTTCCGGAGTGAATTGGATCTCCGGTTCGGCCCCGACCGAATCGATCACGGCCGAAGCTCGAATCCGCTACAACGGACGGAACACCCCTGCCAAGGTGCGGTCAGTCGTCGGTGGTGCCGAGATCGAATTCGATGAGCCGGTAAGAGCGATCACGCCCGGTCAGGCTGTCGTCTTCTATCAGGACGATGTCGTTATCGGTGGCGGTTTGATAGAGACTTCGCTTCCCGAACTAACTCAGCAGAGTTCGAATGAATCTGGCGATTCTGCTGAGCCGTCTGCCATAACGGTCTGAGTTTTCCCAAGTAA
>JABIHL010000057.1 GCA_018649665.1 Chloroflexota bacterium
AAACACCGTTTCTTACGAAGTAACCAAGGAACTGATGCAGCAGGGAATTGCTGGCGTTATGGTCGGTGTTGGTCCCGGATCAGTTTGCACAAGCCGTGAAGTTCTAGGCATCGGCATCCCTCAGGTAAGCGCCACTATCGAGTGTGCTGCAGCCCGAGATGACTACTTCAAGGAAACTGGCAAGTACATTCCGATCATCACAGACGGTGGTATCCGAACTGGTGGTGACGTTTGTAAGTCATTCGCCGCCGGTGCAAACGCAGTAATGATCGGCAGCCCGTTCGCCAAGACCGAAGAAGCTCCTGCAAAGGGCTTCCACTGGGGCATGGCAGCGTGGCACGATTCCCTTCCTCGTGGAACCCGAATCAACATGGGTACCGAGTACAGCTTGCATCAACTTCTCTACGGTCCATCATCACGCACTGACGGTACGCTGAACTTGGTTGGAGCCTTACAGATATGTATGGGTTACGTTGGAGCAGAGAACCTTCGAGAGATGAACAAGGCTCGCATGGTCTACGCACCAGCTATCAAGACTGAAGGTAAGATCTACCAACAGGCAGGTCTCGGCTCCTAGCTGGTATTACCGGGTTTTCTACTAGCCGATCTCTCTTTTAGCTCGTTGTTGGGCACAGGGCTGATCTTGGCGAGAGTAGTTAAATAGTCGAAACAAAGCGCGATATTGGCACCAGCACAACCCTGTGCTGGTGCCTTCGTTTAAGAGACAATCATTCGTATGAACTTCAAGCGCCCACGTGGCACCGCCGACATACTTCCTGAAGACCAGCCATATTGGTCGCACGTTTACTCAACCGCTAGGCGAGTTGCGAATCAGTTCGGGTATCGCCGAATCGACACCCCAACGTTTGAAGATACAAACCTCTTCCAACGTGGCGTTGGTGACGAAACAGACATCGTTCAAAAAGAGATGTATTCGTTCGAGGATCACGGTGGAGACGGACTAACACTTCGTCCTGAAGGCACAGCTTCGGTTTGCAGGTCCTACATCGAAAACGGTATGCACAACAGTCCGCAGCCAGTGCGCATGTTCTACGTGGCTCCGATGTTCCGATACGAACGACCACAAGCGGGTCGGTTCCGTCAGCACCACCAGTTCGGCTGTGAAGCCATTGGCGATCAATCACCAAAGGTCGATGCAGAAATAATCGAACTCGGCTGGAAGTACATTGCCGACCTCGGAATAAAGAACGTCACTCTGCGGCTGAACAGCCTAGGCGACCCTGAAGGTCGTGCCGACTACCTGAGCGATCTCGAAAAATACTTCCGTGGGGTAGCCGACCAGCTTCCGAAGCTTGATCTTGCCCGACTGGATCGAGCGCCTCTACGTGTTCTCGATTCGAAGGCACGTGAAACGCAGGCTCTCGCCGACGCCGCTCCGAAATCAGTCGACTACATCAAGGGTGAAGCCAAAGAGCACTGGGATGAATTGTTGTCTCTCCTCGATAATCTAAAAGAGGTCTACCCAGATTTCTCATACAAGATCGATCACCGTCTAGTACGTGGACTCGATTACTACAACCGCACCGTATTTGAGTACGAACCTCTCGATGCTGGTGGGCAAGGAACCCTGCTGGCTGGCGGTCGATACGACCCGTTGATCGGCATTCTTGGCGGACAAGAAACTCCTGCCATTGGTTTTGGATCGGGCATCGAACGAATGATTCTCGAGCTCAAAAAGCAAGAAGCCGAAATCACTCCTTCTGCCGGACCCGACATCGTCGTGGTGACACTCGGTGACGCGGCATCTGCCGGAGCCAAGCTTGCTACAGCATTGCGTGCGGCTAACGTTTCAACCGTGCTTGCCCCGAGTCGTTCGATGAAGGCTCAAATGCGGTACGCCAACCAACAGAACGCTTCGAACGTCGTAATAATTGGCGATCGTGAAGTTGAACACGGTGTGGCATCAGTCAAGGGTCTTGGCGAAGGTGGCGACCAGACCGAAGTAGCGCTAGATGCTGCTTCGATTGCCGCCCATGTTCTTTCAGCAGGAAACCAGTAGCGAAATCCAAGATTTCCACCTCGTCTGAACCTCCGTTCAGATTCACGTTTTATTCGTACTAACTGGTAACCTCAAACTATGCAGCAATCAATGGAAGCCCGCCTAAAAGAAATCTCCGAACGACACGGCGAGGTCGAACGCTTGATGTCTCAGCCCGAGACAGCTTCGGACCCGAACGCCATTAGGAAATTGGGGCAGGAATACAGCCAGCTCCAACGCGTCGTTGAACTCTGGAACGATATGACGAGCGCTCAGACCGACCTCGATGATGCGCAGGAGATGATTGCGGAAGAGACCGATCCTGAAGTTCTCGAAATGGCGACCACGGAAGCAGACGAGCTAAAAGAAAAGCTCGATACCTTATTTGCTGATATTAAGCTCGAACTTCTTCCAAAAGACGAAACCGAACTCGCCGATGCTGTCGTCGAAGTTCGTGCCGGTGCTGGAGGAGATGAGGCTGGCCTCTTCGCCGCCCAAGTATTCCGCATGTACCAACGCTACGCTGAAAGCCGCAAGTGGAAGATGAAAGTCCTCAGCGAAAACGGTACTGGCGTGGGTGGCATCAAGGAAGTTACGTTCGAAATCGAAGGCGAACGTGCCTACCAGAGACTTCATCTTGAAAGTGGAGTTCACCGAGTTCAGCGGGTTCCCGAAACCGAGTCACAGGGTCGAATTCATACTTCAACCGCTACAGTCGCAGTGATGCCCAAAGCCGAAGAGCTTGATCTGGTGATTGAAGACAATGAACTGAAAATCGATGTGTTTCACTCCGGCGGTGCTGGTGGTCAGAACGTGAACAAAGTGGCAACTGCCATTAGAATTACTCATCTTCCTACAGGTCTCGTTGTGCAGTGCCAGAACGAGCGATCACAGCTGCAAAACAAATTGCAGGGTATGGAAATTCTTCGTTCTCGACTGTGGGACAAGCAACTTCGTGAACGCAACGCCGAGATTAGTGCGAACAGAAAAGCACAGGTTGGTACGGGTGATCGATCTGAAAAGATTCGCACCTACAACTTCCCGCAGTCACGAATTACCGATCACCGAATCGGCTACACGAGTCACCAGATGCAGAATGTTATGAGCGGTGAGCTCGACGGTTTCATCGATGCGCTTCTTCAAGAAGAGCAGGCACGAAAGCTCGCAGCTGTAGGCGACTAAGGCGGGGTTGATGTCTGACGAACTCGTCTCGGGACTAATCCGATCAATCACATCACGCCTAAGTGAAGCAGGTATCGAAGATGCCGGTATCGACGCACGGCTTCTACTACGGAGTGCGTTTGGGTGGTCGGCGGCTGAACAACTCGGCAACCTGCTCGATCCAGCACCATCAGAACATCTTGAACGCCTTGAAAAGATGGTTACACGGCGAGAAACACGTGAGCCGCTTCAGTACATAATCGGCTGCACTGAGTTTTACCGACGAAATTTCAGCGTGAACGAATCGGTGCTGATCCCACGACCAGAGACTGAACAACTCGTCGTCCAAACCCTAGCGTTCGTACGAGAGCGAGGCATAGAAAACCCGCGTATCGCCGACATCTGCACCGGCTCAGGCGCAATCGCCGTGTCACTGGCTCTGGAACTGCCTGCGGCAGAAGTACATGCGACCGATATTTCTTCAGCGGCACTTACGGTCGCACAACAGAATGCAGATGACCTGAACGCTGAGTTAGATATGTACGAAGGTGACTTGTTGGATCCGTTGTCGGGGCAATTCGACGTAATCGTTTCGAATCCGCCCTACATCCTCGCAAGTACTATGCCTTTGCTTCAGGCTGAGGTCACCAGAGAGCCGAGTTTGGCTCTGTACGGCGGGAATGACGGCTTAGACGTTATACGCCCGCTCTTCGAGGGCATTATTAAGCGACTAAAACCAACGAATAGTGCCGCCTATATCGAGATCGATCCACCGATCGAGGACGCCGTGCTCCAATTGGCGCTCGCAACATTCCCTCACGCAGGAATATCGCTGCTCACCGATCTTGCTGGGCTTACCCGCTGTGTTTCGATCGAACACGCGTAATAGCCCCTCGAACCCGATTTCGCCAGTCTACCCTCCGAATCTGACGATTCGTGTGCGCCATGTATCTCATTCCGTCATAATGCCCAGACACCCGAACGAATCAGGACAATTTTATGGCAATTTTTGTACTTCACACCTACGGCATCCTCGAACATCCAAACGATCACCCCGCGTCTCAAGCGTTTTGGGCAGCGGTTCCAGAGGTGCAGGTTAGTCGCGAAAATGCAGAAGGTCTTTTGCGGGGCGCTACAATGCCTTTTAATATCGACGGAACTCCATTTAGGGAGACTACCGAGTTTGGGGTTCCTGTTACACCACATTTTCACGATGGGTCGCAGGAGCGAACTGCACTTGCAACTTTATCGGCATGGATTGATCCGGAGTCAGCGGCGGGGTATTCGTTTCACGGGGCTCACGGCGGTGCTCTGAAATACAGAAGTGAATGGTTTAGCCAGGAACACTCTTGGCCAACATCCGTACTGTGGTGGACCGAAGAAATTGAGTCGCTAAATTGGGAGGTAGCTAACTCCAAAATCGCTCAATTGGATGAACATGGTCCGTCTCCAGATGCATTCTCATTCAAATCTATGTACACCAATTCAGGCGAGAAAATACGTATGGACAATGAGAGGGTGAAAGATATCGGTAATCGTGCCCGCTAATCGATCTCTCGGATTAACGCAGCTCCCAAAAAAATAAAAAGCCCTGAACAAATGTCCAGGGCTTTTTTGTTGATCGAAATCGATCGGCCAGAAACGGAAGCTGCGGCGACTTACCTCTTTGTGTACTGAGGTGCCTTACGGGCCTTCTTAAGACCGTACTTCTTGCTTTCCTTCATTCGAGAATCACGGGTCATAAGACCAGCATCACGAAGTGGCTTGCGAAGGTTTTCATCCATGACCCCGAGTGCTC
>JABIHL010000058.1 GCA_018649665.1 Chloroflexota bacterium
CTACCTTGAAAGCTCTAACTTCTAGCGATGTGCGGGCCTCACCCGAACTGCTTGTGTACTGACGAGTCGACAAGCGACCATCAACAAACACTCGGCGGCCCTTTGCCAAATACTGATTTACCGATTCTGCCTGACGCTCCCAAGCTGTAACTCGGAACCATTCGGTATCTTCGGTCCATTCACCTTTTTCGTCACGCCTGTTGTTGTTCACAGCAAGGCTGAAACTTGTAACAGGAGTGCCGCTTGGCGTGTAACGCATCTCGGGATCGTTACCTGCCCGGCCAATAAGAAGTATCTGGTTAAGACTCAATTGAAATTCATCCGTGCCTAGCTAAAAGCCAGACTCTACTCGGCTGCTTCTGTAACTACAGCCGGCTTGATCTCATCGCGAACGAGGAGATGGCGAATGATCGACTGATCGGCGCCAATTGCTCGGTCGAGCTCAGGAGCCTTGGCACCATCGATTTCGAAGTTCGCCTGAAGGTAGTAACCCTCAGTGTTCTTCAGAATTGGGTAAGCCAATGTGCGCTTGCCCCATACGTCAGTGCCTGAAACTTCACCGCCGACGCCGGCTACAAGTGAAGTGATTTTCTCTACGGATTCGGTACCCTGCTCTTCGTCAGCTTCGCTACCGAGAATCCAAACTAATTCGTACTTTCTCAACGATCCACCGTGTTCTTTATAAATTTGCGCGAAACCGATTCAGTCTATCACGCGATTACGTCCCGTCAGCCACCATTTTTGCAGTAGCTGATGTTAGTTCCAAGCCGAGTGTCACATTTTGGTTGTAAAACCACTAAGAATCGAGACCCGGGACCGGGAATTTCGATGCGAACTTGGCTACTTCGCCACCAAGCTTCGCAAGTGCAGATTCATTATCGTGAGCCTTGACTGCTTCGAGAATGTAACCGGCGACGTGTTCCATATCAGTCACATTCATCTCACGTGATGTAAGTGCTGGAGTTCCTATTCGAATACCAGATGTGACCATTGGTGACTCAGGATCGAACGGGATTGTGTTCTTGTTTACGACTAATCCAGCTGAAATCAGAGCTGCTTCTGCGTCTTTACCTGTGAGGCCTATCGACCGGGTGTCGACGAGCATCATGTGGTTCTCTGTTCCGCCCGCAACGATTCGTAGTCCACCAGCAGCAAGTCCGCTGGCTAGTGCCTTCGAATTCTGAACGACCTGATTTGCGTAGTCTTTGAACTCAGGTTGCATGGCTTCCTTGAACGCAACTGCCTTACCGGCGATTGCATGCTCCATAGGACCACCCTGCATATTTGGAAATACTGCCGAGTTGTACTTACGGCGAAGCGACTTTTTCGTGAGAGCCATTGCACCACGAGGACCTCGCAGGGTTTTGTGAGTGGTGCTCGTTACGATGTCGGCATATTCGACTGGAGATGGGTGTGCACCACCGGCGATGAGACCAGCGATGTGCGCCATGTCGACCAACAGGTAAGCACCGACTGAATCGGCAATTTCACGGAAGCGTTTGAAGTCGATGGTCATCGGATATGCGGTATAACCGGCGATGATGATCTTCGGCTGAAACTCTTGCGCCTGCTTTTCGACAGCATCGTAATCGAGTGCTTCAGTGTCGGGATCGACCCCGTAGTGGCCGAATTCGTATAGCTTGCCCGAGAAGTTCACCGGCGATCCGTGGGTAAGGTGACCACCGTGATCGAGCGACATTGCCATCACCTTGTCGCCAGGATCAGCGAGGGTGAAGAACGCTGCCATATTGGCCTGTGAACCGGAGTGGGGCTGAACATTGGCGTGATCGGCACCGAAAAGCTCTTTTGCACGATCGATCGCAAGCTGCTCGCTAATGTCGATGTTTTCACATCCAGCGTAGTAGCGTCGCCCCGGGTATCCCTCGGCGTACTTGTTTGTGAGAACAGAACCGCCAGTTTCGAGAACGGCGGCGCTGGTGTAGTTCTCAGATGCGATCATCACCAGTTGATCACGCTGACGTCGCTGTTCGTTTTCTATTACTTTCGCGATTTCAGGATCAAAAGTGGCAATTGCCGACATGGGATCTCCGATACAGCGTTGCAACGCACTTTTTCGAGCGTGGACACTGTTGGCTTGCTATCAAATATTTGTTGAATTTCAAAACCAAATTCAAACACAGCTTTTAAGTCTATAGCCGGTATCAAAAATTCGCCGCTTTTCCTTCAATAATCCCTAATAATTCGCTATCACTCGTTATGATGTGTTGCCTTACACCCATGATTTGATGTGCTTTCCCTCCCCCAAAAATCAGGAGAATCTATGACCTACCCTTTTTCGACGCCTAATAAGGTGACGAAATTCGAAGCTATCGACTACGTTCCGAAACGGGCGATGGTAATTTTCGCCCATCCTGATGACGCTGAAATCGGTGCAGGCGCAACAGCAGCGCTCTGGGCGGCTCAGGGCTGTGAGATTACGTATGTTCAGTGCACAACGGGTAGTAGCGGAAGCAACGATACGGAGATGACTTCGGAACGGATAGTTGCGATTCGATCTGCAGAACAGCGCGCCGCCGCCGATGCAATTGGCGCTAGCGATATCGTTGTTTTAGATCACCCAGACGGCGAGCTCGAAGCCGATCGCGTGTTTTTAGGTGAAGTAGTTCACGCATTACGAAAGTATCGACCAGAAGTTGTGTTCACCCACGACCAACACAGAATTCACGGCTTCCAACACCGCGATCATCGCAATGTTGGTATTACGGTTCAGGACGCGGTGTATCCATATGCTCGTGATCACTTGCACTTCCCTGAACAGCTCGTCGATGGCGTCGAGCCGTACAAGGTCAAGCACATCTTTTTCTGGGGTACTGACATTCCCGATGTGATCGTCGATGTGTCTGATTCTGTCGATACAAAGATCAACGCCCTTTCCAAACATGAAAGCCAGTTGCCAGGACTGTCGTTCGGTTCAGATATGGATCTGCGAATGCGATCACGTCACTCTGATGCTGCCAAGGGCTACGGCTTCAAATATGGCGAGTCGTTTCGACGCCTAACCGCCCGTACTTAGTTGAGACTGTAACTGAATGCCACGAGTCGACTTACACGCACATATCCTGCCCGGCCTAGATGATGGCCCGGTGACGGTAGAAGAAAGCCTAGCGATGGCTCGCATGGCGGCGCGTGATGGCACCGACATTATCGTGGCTACGCCTCACTACCGGGATATGGAGCTTGAACATCAGTCGTCTCGTATCATTCGTGAATTAGCCGATACGTTGAATGCTGCACTCAGAAGCGACACTCTTCGAAGAAGCACGCCTGCTGTACGAATATTCACGGGGATGATCCACCGACTCGATATGTCTCTCCCAGATTTGGTCGACTCCGAATTAGCGATAACATTGAATAGAACACGGTTTCTACTAGTCGAGCCGCCTTTTAGCCGACTTCCTTCTTATGTGGAAGAAGTTATCGGACGTCTGTTGACTCAGCGGCTCGTGCCGGTGCTTGCGCACCCTGAGCGAAATGTCGTATTTCAACAAAACCCGAAGCGACTGCAACATTTGGTCGATGATGGCGTGATTGTTCAGGTAGCTTCGGGCAGTCTGACCGGCCAGAATGGGGACGACGCTCGTCGAGCAGCAGAACAGTACATCAGGCGCGGTTTGGCACACGTGGTTTCATCTGAAATGCACAGCCAACGGGCTCCACGGTCACCTCAATTGAGCGAGGCATTTGAGATAGTTGTCGATCTAGTTGGCTATCCGGAAGCCGTCGATATTTTCGAGACCAACCCTGACATGATCCTTGAGGGTCGAGCTCCTCAACGCGAACGTGTTGCGCAATCTCGCTTGAAACGAAGTTGGATGCGGATGCCAACGATTGAAATCAACAATCCAATAACTGAACGAACACGCCGGTCGTGGAAACGAACATTCCGTAGGGTTATGCGGCGGACAACCCGCGGATAAGTCGTACGAAGCCTGTAATTAGCGGTTCAAGGAATCGCCGCAGGTAAGTTGTGAACACGTAGATCGCTATTCCAACTACTGCCCCGCCAATGATGTCGGTCGGATAGAAAACTCCGGCGTACATACGAGAGAATCCGAATAAGGCCGCTGCCGCATACAGCCATAATCCGAACTTTCGGTTGATAGTCCAAGCGGCGGTCGCAGCGGCGAATCCCACAGCCACGGGGTTCGCAGGAAATGACGGATCGGTTGGGGGATAGAACGACAGCGTCAATTGATCGCCGTACTCCACGAATGGTCTTGGTCGCTCAATGGTGATATTGAAGAGCCAGACGACGATGTTGGCAATGGAGAGAGCACTGATGCCCATGAGCGTGGTTAGCTGATATCGAATCCGCTGTGCAGGATTCTTGCCGGAGAACCAAAGACCAAGCATGCTAAGCGAGAACACCAACGGCATCAGATAATCGCTAGCGGCTATTCGCATGAGGTTGTCGAAGGCGGCAACATTGCCAGACAATCCGTTCAGCCAGATTACGATATCTGCGTCGATGGAAGTCATTTCGACGACCTGCCCCAAATCGACTTAATCAAATTCCACGAATCGGCTTCACGAATGCCATTCTGCCAAAACTCACCAATATCAGCGCGGAAATTTCGCCAAGATTCAGGCTGAACAGATAAGTATGAGCGGTTGGCGAGCCCTGCTAGACCGTCTTGCGCACTTGTGATTTGTTCATCACCAGATTTCGGTTGTACGGTGTTGAGGATTTTAATACTCAGCGTTCCTGCAATGGCAGAAACTGCAAATGCCGTGACCGCAGCCAGAGAGAACCAACCTGTCTGCTTAACACCGTCGAGACCACCGTGTATATCGTTGACGTTGCGGGCACCTGCAAGTTCATCCCAGTTGGCTTTGCCCCAATCGCGAGTCAGCGAGTCTGCCTCAACGCTTCCCGCCGCCCAGGGACCGTCAACCCAGAGGGGCTGCATGAAGAAAATTGCGATTGCACTGACTATGAGCACTATGCCAAGCCAACGAGTCATCGTGGCGTGAGGCATCAGCCAAAGACCGCGGGTCCCGGCATTAGAAACGGCTATTTGAATGGCGCCAAGACTCGTGAGAAATGCGAACAGAAAGTAATGGCCCGCAAACAAATCACGTACCACTCCCGGGTCGGTATTCAACCAGCCATCCCTTACCTATCTTGAGCCCTGAAATTCGCGCATTCTCGACAATACGAACAGCGTTGATCGTACAACCACCAGACGTAATTGCCTTTTACCTATCCACCTGACGGGGTGACCATCGTGCACCAATCAGCGTAGTTTGGCTGATCCCCGACTACTGTCTTGAAGTACATATCCTGAAGCTTCTTGGTGATAGGTCCGGTCTCGCCAGTTCCGATATTGCGATTATCTAACTCCCCAACCGAAGTTAGGTGAGCAGCCGTACCAGTAAGGAATACTTCATCGGCAAGATATAGCTCGGATCGGTGAATGTGTCGCTGAACGACTTGAAGACCGAGTTCGTCTTTCGCAAGTTGTATTACGGAGTCCCGAGTGATTCCTAGAAGGCAGTTATCAGTCTCGGCAGGAGTGCTGATTACACCATCACGAATCATGAACAGGTTTTCGCCTGAACCTTCAGACACTGAACCATCCTGATTCAGCAAAATCGCTTCATCGAACCCGGCGGCAAGTGCTTCGGTCTTAGCGAGAATACTCGTTGTGTACAGACCAGAAATCTTCACCCCAGTTGGCATTGAAGAGTCCATCGGTCGTCGCCACGATGATGTCTGGCACTTCAGCGGTCGGCTGTTGTCGATGTAGTTTCCAAAGGGCTGGATCACCAACATGAACTCGTCTGCAACAGTGTTTAGGTTGAGATTTGCAACAAGCTGCTCGCCTTTGAACGCAAGCGGCCTAATGTAAACGTCTTCAGCAAATCCGTTCTTCTCAAGAAGATCAGTTGTGATTTTGCAAAGATCGGCAACCGAGTAAGGAAGATTGATCCGTAAGATCTGGCAACCGCGCAGAAGCCGTTCGTAGTGTTCCTCTAATCGGAAGATCGCGACTTTACCGAGTCGTTCGTTCCAGTTTCCTCGAATGCCTTCGAAGACAGCCGTTCCGTAGTGCAGAGCGTGAGTTTTGACGCCTACTGTAGCGTCCTCTTCGGGAACTTGTTTCCCACCGAGGAATGCCCAGATCTGTTGCGTCATAATTCTTCTCCTAAATATGCAACAACGCCCGCAACCTCTGCGCCCAAATCTAGGCAATTAGCAGAAAGCGCGGGCGTGTCAGCTCAAATAAGTAACTGCACTCTTAAAGGCGGCTCGCCAAAGCAACCAGCCGCCAATTATACGAACGCTTGGGCTAGCAACAAGACCAATTTGCGCACCAAAGCACAATTTCGTCTCGAAGCTGACCCTTACGATCGTTATTTAGTGTGTAGCGGTCGTTCGTTCAGCGATGTAATCAAAATTGATATCTTCGCCCAAACCTGGAAGCGTTGGCATCTGAATGTAACCGTCGCTATCCATCGGGTCGACAATCGTGTTCAGATGACTCGGAACTTCGTCGTGATCGATGAACGGGTGAAGCAATCCTCGCTCGTACCAAGTGGTGTTCATGATTCCACCGATAACAGCGAGGTTTCCAGCTCCACCACCGTGGATTTCGCAATCCATGTTGAACGACTCAGCCAAATGAGCACACTTCATGCTCGGGCCGATGCCACCAACGTCGGCGACTCCAACTCGAACGATGTCGCAAGCCTTGCTAGCAATCCACTCGGCGCGAGTGTGGTGCTTTCCGTAGGCGTACTCAGGACCAATCACTGGAATATCCAACTGGTCAGCGAGCCAGCGATACGACTCCGTTGAGTGTTCGTCCATTGGCTCTTCGTACCAGTGGTAGCCGAGATCCTGAATACCCTTACCCAACCGTAAAGCGTCCATACGCGAGTACCAGTGGTTGGCATCGAGCATCAACGGAAAATCAGGTCCGACAGCTTCTCGAACAGCGGCACATGCCTTGATGTCCATATCGACACTAGGAGCCCAAGTTACTGGAGGCATCCACGTGTGGAGCTTGATGGCTTTGTAGCCGCGGTTGACCATCCACTCGGCGAAATTAGCGTAGTCCTCAGGAGTGGCGAGTCCGCCCTCCATCTCGTCACCACACATGGTCGATCCGTAGGCGAGAACCTTATCTCGGTATCCGCCAAGCATCTTCCAAACAGGCGTGTTTGATGCTCGACCTGCCAGATCCCACAGTGCCATTTCGGCAACTGCCATCGATCGGTCGGTAAGATTAGCGCCGCTTCCGCGCTGCCACTTAGCAAGGTTAATCCAGAGCTTTTCACGATCTCTAGGATCTTCACCCATGAATACCTTTTTGAAGAAGTTCTCAACGATGTACGGGCGAAGTGCTTCTGGCGAACCGAACGAATAGCCAGAATTGCCTTCGTCGTCGGTAATAGTCAAAAGTGCTTCGGTGGTGTCGTGCTCAGGACCGGGGTGAGTATGACCGTCGGTATCGTTTACCTTCTTAGAAGTCGACATGAACGTGGTGACTTCAATTTTCTCGATTTTCATTTTTAGGGTGCGCTGCTTTCAAATGGGATAGCTGGCCGAGGCTGATTACTTCAACGTCACGGCGATCGTATTGCTCGGCATGTCGGCTCACGAAATTGGCAAGCATTCTAAGCTGATCGTCGACGGCATGCCTTGAATTACGACGTTTTTGTCGGTTAATTGCCGATCATTCCAGTTTGAGAGCCGATTTGATGTGCCATACTCTCGACTCATGTCACCACGTGCCTGATGGAGTCCTGACGAGTGCCAGAACAGCCCAAAGATCTGCCCGAAGAACGCAAACAGAATGGTTCTGACCAGCCTTCAGAGGCCGGTACGACTCGCAGCTATCTGACTCAGATCGTCGTAGTTTTGGGTGTTATCGCAATCACCGTGGTAGTCACTTTATGGCTAAGTCGAGATTCTGAACGACCGGGCGTCGAAATTCTTATTCCGTCACCTGCTCCCGTCACATTCCAAGTGTCTGGCGCAGTCGTTCGCCCCGGTGTGTATTCCCTTGATGGCGAGCCAAGAATCGATGACGCTATCGACGCCGCCGGTGGGTTCACAGACGACGCCAATATTGACTTGATAAATCGGGCATTGCGAGTAGGAGACGGTGCGAAAGTCGTCGTTCCCTCATTAGTCACTAGCGATGGAACCACGAGGGTAGATAGCTCTGATGCTGATACCAGTGGTTCGACGACACCGAGTATCGACGCTAATTCAGAAGATAGCGAAGTAGCGAGCTCTGGAGCTATCGATCTCAACACAGCAACAAAAGACCAACTAATCACCCTGCCGGGAGTTGGCGAAGTTCGCGCCGATTCTATTATCGAGTGGCGAGCGAACAATCTGATCACATCAACTAGCGATCTGTTGGCTATCAGCGGAATTGGTCCATCCACGGTCGATTCGATTCGTGAATATGTGACCCAGCAGTGAAGCTACTTAAGACGGCAATTGCGTTCATGTTAGGCATTGCCTTTGAGCGAATGCTTTCCGCCCCGCCGTCTACGATGGAGATGATCGTCGTAGCCAGCGCGGGCACCACTATCGTCATCGCAACTGTGTTCGCAAAGCGGTATACCGTGCCTGCCGTGCTCATGGCGTTGCTGCTGCTCGGATTACTACGAGCCGCTAGCGGCGCGGACGACGGGCCTGTTCCTTGGGGTGAAATTCCTCGTAATGAAGAGCGTGTTTCTCTCCAGGGCGTGCTGCTTAGCAGCCCAACGCCTTCGGGAGATCGGATCAGGCTTCGAATCGATGTCGAGTCGGGCGAGATTAACGACGCGAACGAGACCGCTAATTTCGTCGTCGATGTCTACCCCGATCGTCTGCACGATTCGACCGACTCCGGTCGACGTTCAGTCGATTTTCGCTATGGAGACGTTTACCAAGTATCAGGACGATTCATCCTGACTACCGATCGAGACGACATCGTAGGGATCGTTTCGACCTCAAGTGTCGAACTTGTCGGGCTCGGAGAAGGCAATCCACTTCGATCTTCCATTGCAACAATTCGTGCCAATATTTCGCACTCACTAACCGACTCGCTAGATTCGAAAACCGGCGGATTGGCTGCCGCATTATTGGTCGGGGATCGAACAAAGCTTGAACCCGAAACTATCGATAATTTCCGAGCGGCAGGTCTGTCGCACGTATTGGCGATATCAGGTCTTCACATCGCCATGATCGGCGGAGTTGTAATGGCGGTTTCCGTCTGGGCTATGGGTCGCAGACGCCAGATTTATCTGCTTGCACCGGCGATCAGTGTTTGGGTATACGCCGGGCTGGCAGGTCTCACGCCATCGGTAACACGGGCAGCGATCATGTTCACGGTGTACCTACTCGCAAGATTGCTCGGAAGACAACGGAGCGTGATACCGGCATTAGCACTTGCCGGAGCGGTGATGCTTGCGCTAAACCCAGCGATTATCGGTTCGATCTCATTCCAATTGAGCTTCGCTGCGGTGTTGGGCATCGCACTGTTCAGCGGACGATTTGCTGCCAAGGCAAATAATCGGATCATCGAGTCTTCTGGGCTTCCAAAGCTCATGCAACGACCCGTTACTGGCGTGATTTACGGATCGGCAGTTTCGCTCGCGGCGACCATCGCCACTGCCCCACTCGTCGCATTTCATTTCGGGGAAGTTTCGATTTGGGGCATACCGAGCACGTTATTGATCGTCCCTGCTTTGCCACTGTTCATCGGCGGATCGGCATTGGTTGCGGTCGTCGGTTTAATGCCGGTCGATTCAATCGCAATTACTGGGCTGTTGTCGCACGGTCTAGGCAACTACATGTCGTTCGTCTCTCAGATGTTCGCATCGCTACCAGGCGGGCCACTAGAGGCTGCTGGTTGGACGGTATCGCCGATAGTCGGCTGGTACGTAATTCTGTTTGCACTGCTGAATCGTGCACGTGCTCAAGCAATGGTGAATCGTGGAATTAGCGTGATACGGAATCTCACCGAACGACGTTACGACGCAGTTAGCAGCCACAGTGAATCTCCGACACGCAGCACACGCCGTATCACCACAGTTTTGCCGGTTGTCGCCATATGGATCGTTGCCACGATTTCGTTGATAGGTTTCGTAGCAAGTGAACCGGCATCAACCGATCTAACCGCCACGTTTTTCGAAACCAACCGTGGCGACATGATCTTTATCGAGACGCCATCTGGCACGAGGTTATTGGTCGATGCGGGTGACGATTCCGACCTAGCGATTAGAAATATCGAATCTGTGCTGCCGCCGCTTGATCGCCGTATCGACGTGATTCTCTCAACTCACCCCGATGCCGATCATCTCGGCGGACTTCAACGAATCGTCGAGCAGTTCGAGGTCGGAACGATTATCGATTCCGGAGTTGCGCACGACTCGAACATCTACCAAAGTTGGGTGCAGTCTCTGGCTGGAGACGAGCGCGTCGTAACGGCTCAGGCAGGGCTAGTGGTTGCACTAGACAACGAGGCTAGCCTTTCCATTCTGCAAACGCACTGCGTGGTTTTCAGCTGCTCAAACTTCAACGACGAAGGCGTTGTCGCTCGGCTCGATTTTGGCGATGTTTCGTTCTTACTAACTGGCGACATGACCTCCGGATCAGAAGCCGATGCGCTGCAGACGGGTCAACCCGTGAAATCGACGGTCCTTAAGGTAGGACATCACGGGAGCCGAACGTCGACCACCCAGTCGTTCCTCGATGCAGTCGATCCGGCTCTGGCTATCGTCACAACGGGAATCAAAAATCAATTCGGACACCCGCACGAAGACGTGATCGCACGACTACAAGACAAGCTTTCACCGGAATCGGTATACGTCACCCGAGAACGAGGAACCGTGACCGTCACCACAGACGGTCAACGGCTGTGGATCGCTTCCGACCGTTAGCTCCACGCCACCGTTACTGGATCGGGAATTCCATCCCAGCGGCTTGGACCTTGCGCCCGCATTACGGCGATTCGTTTCACGACCTCGGGGTTACCGAGTCCGTGCAGCGGCTTACCAGTCAAAATGTTCACAGCGTTCTCGCCCCAGCGAGTAGATCCAGCGATTCCGCTAATGTCGGAAGTGCCCGCAATGTGCGGAGTTATCGTCAGGTTATCGAGCTTCAGCAATGGACTCTCAGCGTCGAGAGGTTCGATCTGTGTAACGTCGATTCCAGCGGCATAAATCACGCCTGTTTCCAGTGCTTCCTGAAGTCCAGCTTCATCGACAATCGGACCTCGTGCGCAGTTGATGAAAACGGCAGTTGGCTTCATCTTGTTGAAGGCGTCGATGTTGAATATCTCGTTCGTCTCAGCGGTCGCGGGAGAGTGAACAGTGAGGTAGTCCGACTCGGCAAGTAGCGTGTCGAAATCGACCATCTCTACACCGACCAAATCGGCAGCAGTTTGAGGAACGTATGGATCGTAAGCGATGATCTTTGAAGGACCAAATCCACGCACCCGATTCGCAAATCCCTTGCCGATGCTGCCGAGTCCGAATATACCCACTGTGTTACCGGCGATTCGTCGTAGCTGACCGCGCAATGCATCGACTTCAGCAGGTCGATCTGACCATGCACCCGCCTTCAAAACAGCGTTCTGTTCAGGAACTTTTCGAGTAATCGAAAGCAACATCGCCATAGCGTGATCGGCGACTTCTGATGTGTTGATTCCAGGAGTGTTCGTTGCGCATATTCCAAGCTCGGTGGCAGCGGCGAGATCGATCGAATCGACCCCAACTCCGGATCGCCCGACCATCTTCAACTTCGGCAGTGCTTCAAGCACTTTGCGAGTGGTGTGCGGAACCGTGCCAACCAGCAGCACGTCGGCATCCTTCGCCGCTGTAATCACCTCGTTCTCGGTGCGAGCTGGAACGTACGCTGCCTCTATACCGGCATTTTCGATTACGTCGGTTGTCAGCTTGCTCGGCGGACGGTTGTACATGGTGATAACGACCTTGAATGCCATTCTGTTTCTCCGAATTTTTTATATAGGCGGCGTTGCTGCGCACGTGGATTCTCGGGCAGCAGCTTACTCTATTTCTGTTTGCCACCGGTATTGAAGATCGCCCGAAGCAAGCACACAATGCGCCCATCTACCCACAGTTCTCAATCATAGGAATATCCGAACGTGACCTCCGACTCTCTCCCGCTTATCGAACCCGGCCGCTTGCTGTTGAACATACAAGTGCCAATGAGAGACAAGGTGAATCTTTCTGCCGACGTCTGGCTGCCTCCAAAGTCGCTCGGTGACGGACCATGGCCGGTGCTTCTTCTGCGAACGATCTACGACAATCAAGAAGCCCGTTACATCGAATGGACTCGCCAGTTCACTGCACGTGGCTACGCTGTCGTGATGCAAGACTGCAGAGGCCGTGGTGATTCGGACGGTGACTGGGAGCCGTACGTTTGCGAGCTATATGACGGTTACGACACCCACGAATGGATCGGTGAGCAAAGCTGGTGCGACGGAAACATCGGCACTTTCGGACTTTCCTATCCCGGTTTCACCCAAACTCTGCCGGCAACCCTGAGATCGAAATATCTAAAAGCAGTTGCCCCAATCGCCTCCCAGCAGGATAACTACGGGCACCACCGAGTGAACGGTGTGATTCATCACAACGTGAGCTTCGCATTCCTCAACATGCTAGGTCGATCAATGCAGTACGAATCGCTAAAGCATTTCGATCAGGATTCGTTCTTTTTCGCCCTTCCGCTCGATACCGCAATGGAAGAAGTATCGACCACTCACCCCTACTACGCTGGCGTCGTTGCGCACGAGCAGTACGACGAGTGGTGGTCGAGCTACAGCCTGCGCGACAAGTACGATCAGGTCGATATTCCGTCGTATTTCATCACCGGTTGGTTCGACTCGCTTTCGAACGAGAATTTCAAGCTGTTCAACGGCTGGAGCAATAACGCTCGGTCGGAAGATGCACGAAAAAAGACTAAACTATTAGTCGGACCATGGAGCCACCAAATCGCTCCATGGGGCCGAGTCCCAATGGGCGATAACGGTGAGTATGCCGACCGAACGTTCGGCAAGCAGGCGTTATCTGATGTGATCGAGATGCACATGCACTGGTACGACCAGCAGCTAAAGGGCATCGACACCGGAATCGACGATGAGGCACCGATTCGGCTGTTCGTTATGGGCGCCAATGAGTGGCACGACGAGTACGAGTGGCCGCTGGCTCGAACCGAGTGGAGTAAGTATTACTTGCACTCTTCGGGGAACGCTGAATCGAACGGTGGCTCTCTTTCGCTCGATGCGCCGACTGAAGAGGAGCCGACTGACAAGTTCACGTATGACCCCGAAAACCCGGTTGCTTCGCTCGGATCGCAGTATCAGACGTATGATTTCTGCGGGCCACACGACCGATCGGAACTGCAGAAACGCGACGATATATTGACGTTCACGACTACGCCATTGGAAGAAGACACCGAAGTGACAGGACCGATCAGAGCGACCATCTGGGCGTCGTCTGATGCGGTCGATACTGATTTCACCGCAGCTCTCACCGACGTTGAACCCGACGGCAAGGCGATTGCTCTGTGCGAGGGAATAGTGCGAGCTCGGTTTAGAAACGGAACCGATAATCCGAAGATGATGACTCCCGGCGAAATCTACGAATTCGAGATCGACATGTGGAACACTTCGAACATGTTCAAGAAGGGTCATTCGATACGAGTCGAAATTTCCAGTTCGAACTTCCCGCGCTATAACCGAAACCTCAACACCGGAAACCCGATAGCCACCGACGCTGAAATACGTACGGCCAACCAAACGATCTATCACGGGGCAGCGAATCCGTCTCACCTGACGCTGCCGGTCATTTCAAGGTGATGTAATAGACTGCCGGTATGACAACTCCACCACGTCGACCTCCCGATCCAAGTTCGCGACGTACATCACGAAGCGACAAAGTTCGTAACGCTAAAAGCGATCAGTACGGCGGAGTCGGTCGCGGAATGGGCGACGCTCCAAATTCACGGATGAAGATGATTGGAATGTGGGTTGGGATCGGATTATTGGTGTTGTTCATGATCTTCGGCATCACTGACTGATTGAGGAACGAAATGACGATGCCATGCCGATTCGATCGTCGGAACTCCGACCTAAAACCAGTGACGCGCCACGCCCAAGCGACTAAACTCGCTCGGCAATGACATCTACTTCCCAATCTCCCTCCCAACCCCTGTACGGCGTCCACGCCATTCGTGACGTGATGATGCCGATGCGTGACGGCATCAAACTCGCCACAGATATTTTTCTTCCCTGTCACGGCGACGGTCGAGTAGTCGACGCCAGCGAGCAAGTGCCCGCACTCCTCGTACGCACTTCTTACGACAAGACCGCTCCCGAATGGGACGATGTGATTCCGTATTACGTGCGTCGTGGCTACGCTTTCGTCGTTCAAGACCTACGATCTCGTTTCCGCTCAGAAGGCGATGGGCACTACTACCACACGGTGAATCCGTGGGAGGGTGACGACGGTTACGACACCGTCGAGTGGCTCGCCGAGCAAGACTGGTGCTCAGGGAAGATCGGTACTTTAGGGTCGTCTCACCGAGCGATCACACAAACTCAGTTAGCCCTCCGCAAACCACCTCATCTCGCAGCGATGTGGGTCGAAGCAGGGCCGACTGACATCTACCGACATGAAGCTCGCGAAGGCGGTGCGATGTCGCTACAGATGTTTGGTGCGGCGCATCTACACGCCCTCGATAGTCACGAAGTTGGTGATGATCCCGAGAAAGCTAGGATCATCTTCGATGCCATGCGCGACATGCCCGAGTGGCTACAAAAATTCCCGCTTAAGCCGGGAGAGACTGCGCTACGAGTAGCCCCCGATCTCGAAAAAACCGTGTTCGACTACTACTACCGAGGTGAATACGACGAGTGGTGGTCGCAAGAATCGGCTAATCAGGAGCCCTTGCTCGAAGCCGGTGAACACGCCGATGTTGCCGTGACTGTTTCGTGTGGCTGGTACGACAATTTCGTCGGGGCTACTGCCAATTACTTCAAAACGTTGAACCACCAGAACGAGTCGCCAACACGACTCGTTCTCGGAGCTTGGTGACACGGCGGCACACGATCCACTGGTCAGTGGCATGGAGATACGGACACAGGCGCAGAGAGCGTTTGGGGTGCGGATATTTACAATCCTGAAAGGCTGATTTTTTTCGATCAGCACTTGAAGGGAATGGCGGCACCCGAGAACGATCCGCCGGTACGGATTTACGTGATGGGTACCGGCGATGGCAAGAAAACGCCTGAAGGTCACCTGAATCACGGCGGCTACTGGCGTGATGAGAACGAATGGCCGCTTGAACGAGCGCAGTTCCAAACGCTCTATCTACACGATGACGGATCGCTCGATTCGTTTGAGGCGATGGAAGACGATAGCTCTGTAACGTACACGTACGATCCTGAAAAACCAGTGCCAACGGTTGGTGGTCAGCTGGTCGGTATGTTCAAGATCAAGTCACCTGAGGATGGCGGACCTGCGCTCGACGATGTTCCTGAGTTCCTCGATCAGTGGACGCTCGCTCGCAATAATCTGACTGAAGTAATCGCTGCTGGAGGATTCCATCAAAAGGAAGGCCCCGAATGGATCGGTGCCGAGGAGCCGTATCAGCTGCTGAAGGATCGATCTGACGTTGTAGCTTTCGAAACTGACCCGTTGGAAGACGATACTGAAGTCACAGGCGAGGTGATGATTAAGCTGTGGGTTTCGTCGTCTGCTATCGATACCGACTTCACTGTGAAACTGATCGACGTTTACCCGATGAGCGATGACTACCCAGAGGGCTATCACCTCAACTTAACGGACACGATTCTCCGTGCTCGATATCGCAATTCGTGGACTGATCCTGAAATGATGACTCCGGGTGAGCCGGTCGAAATTTCGATCACCCTGTGGCCAACGTCGAGCGTGTTCAAAAAGGGACATCGAATTCGACTGGATGTATCGAGTTCGAACTTCCCTCGATTCGATGTGAACCCAAACACAGGCGAGCCAGTTGGACGTCACACGCACATGGTCAAAGCCGATAACACGATTCACACCAGCGCCGATCACCCATCGAGAATAGTGCTACCGATTATTCCGGCGGCCGAGTAAGCAGTCCTCCCTACCTTCAAGGGAGGGAGTTAGAGGGTGGGTTAGACCGCTCATTCGCCTACATCCAACTTCCCGAGTGCAGCCGAGGGATCTGGGGTGGTGTCGCGCTCGCCTGACGCAGCCCGTCCCCTTTCATCCGCCGGAAGATCCCCCCACAGGGGTCGGGATGTTGTAGGTGCAGGCGAAATGATTGCAAGTCGGCGAATAACCGATTTTGACCATGCATTTAGAGTGGTTCAGGACTAAGAACAGGCGACTGAATTGCTTCAGTCGCCCGCATCAAATCTCTGCCTGACGGCTATTCCTCTACCCAGAGATCAATTCTTACCGAGGTTTCGATCATCAAATTGGCAATCGGTGACTTAAACCGTCAGTGGTTATTCTTCTTCACCTGATCGGCGTGAGGCAATCACCTTCTGAGCGGCCTGTGGCGGCACAGGTTCGTAGTGATCCATTACCGCCGTGAAGTCGCCCCGAGCGTGCGTAAGCGACCTCAGATCGGCGGCGTACCGTTGGATCGTAGATGCCGGAACTTCGGCAGTGATCTCGGTAAGTCCATTTCCTTTGGATTCCATACCTCCTATCCGAGCACGCCGTGTATTGAGATCGCCCATCACATCACCAGCGCTCGAATCTGGTGCCAAAATTCTGAGCTTCATGACCGGTTCAAGCAGAGTGGGGCGAGCGTCACGAACGGCCTGCCGGAATCCCATGCTGCCAGCGATTTCGAACGCCATGCCCGATGAATCGACAGAGTGCGACGAGCCGTCGGTCAACATTACC
This sequence comes from Chloroflexota bacterium, assembly GCA_018649665.1. Classification (GTDB taxonomy): domain Bacteria; phylum Chloroflexota; class Dehalococcoidia; order Lucifugimonadales; family Lucifugimonadaceae; genus Lucifugimonas. Next base: position 16,915 of record JABIHL010000058.1, read on the forward strand.
GATACGTCGACCACCGGATATCCAGCAACGACACCGTCCACAGCGGCGTTACGTATGCCCTTTTCTACGGCAGGAATGAAGTCCCTCGGCACGTTTCCTCCGACAACTTTTGACCCGAACGTTATCCCCTTGCCGGTTTCACCGGGCGAAATCTCAAGTACGACGTGACCGTACTGACCACGCCCTCCGGATTGCTTCCGATGCTTATAGGAAACAGATGTCTGCCCGCCTACAGTCTCTCGATAAGGAATACTCGGGAGTTTCGTATCGAGATGCACATCGAATTTTCGGGCGATGCGCTCGATGGCGAGTTCAACGTGAATATCGCCTAGACCGTGAAGTACCGTTTCGGAAGTATCGGCATTTCGTTCGAGCTCAAGCGTTGGATCTTCTTCGGCCATTCTTGATAGCGATTCGGCCATTTTGTCGAGATCAGATTGGGCTCGTGGCGTGACTGCCAAAGCGAACACAGGAGCGGGAAGTTCGACTCCGCCAAGTTTGAATTCACTGGATTTCTCGCCAAGGGTGTCGAAAGTTTGAGTGTGGCTGAGTCGAGAGAGCACGCCAATGTCGCCACGGATGACAGAATCCACACCGCTGGTTTCCTTACCGGTCGCCCGGTACACCTGTGCGACTCGCTCGGGCTCGCCTTTGTTCGCGTTCCACAGCGGAGTATTCGAGTTCAATGGAGCGCCATAGACTCGGAAGTATGAAAGCTTGCCAACGAATGGATCGGCAGATGTTTTGAACACGAAATTCGCCTGAGCTCCTTCCGGCACCTCAGGTGCTTCGACATCGTTGGGTGAAGGAAGTAGATCGACGATGGAGTCGAGTATTTCGGTTGTACCAATATTGCTAGCAGCGGATGCTGCAAAGATCGGAACGATGTCTCGGCTAAGAACTCCGGCTTTTAGCCCAGATGTAATCTCGGCAGGAGTCAATTTTTCACCGTCGAGATATTTCATCATCAACTCGTCATCGGCTTCAGCAATTGCTTCAATGACAGATTCGTCGAGTTCGCCTGTGGTTACAGCAGTGAACGCCTCCGCTGAGCCATCGACGCTTTGAACGGGCACACATTGCCTGCCCCAAGATTCTGCCAAGTCGGCGCAGGCTTGCTCAAATGAAGAGTTCTCACGATCGAGTTTGTTCACAATGATTGCAGTTGGGATTCCAAGATCCTGGGAGTACTGCCACGCCTGCTGGCCTCCGACTTCGATTCCGGATGCACCAGAAACTACGATGATTACGGAATCGGCGACACGAACTGCCGAGAGCATGTCGCCACGGAAATCAGGGTAGCCGGGTGTATCTAGAAAATTTATACGGTTGCCGTTCCAAGAACATGGAAGAACCGAAAGCTGGATGCTTGATCCACGGCGTTGCTCTTCGGGCTCGTAGTCCGAAAAGCTAGTCTTGTCATCGACCTTGCCCTGCCGGGTAGTTCCACCGGCTGTAAAAAAAAGGGCATCAACAAGTGAGGATTTACCTGCACCGTTATGCCCTATAAGCGCAACGTTCCGTATTTGAGCCGTTGTTATTTCAGCCATACCGCGTCTCTCTGTTATCCGAGGCAATATGGACGATTTCTGCCCCGGTTTAATAGGGTCGAGTTCGCTATGACTGGGATATTAGCAGGTAGCGCCCGATTTACATAGAAATCGAACTGAGGGCAGCATGAGGCAACACGAAATGAAGACAAGTTCAACCTCAAACATCCCACAGAGAACGACCGCCGTAACCAACGGTTCTCCCCCGGATCGAGGGAGTTAGAGGGGAGACTTCGACGAGTGACTGAGTCTTTCGACGACGATGGAACCTAACGCCATTGCAGCTACGGAGCCGAGTCATCCGATGACGAGCGCGACTAACGCCAAGACGCGCGACCAAGTCGTTCAACGACGCCCGGAGCTATAACGCTGCGACGAGCCGAGTAACTCAAGAAATAACCACAAATCGGCCCCCCTTCCGGATGGAAGGGGCTAGGGGTAGGAGAATTGCGACGAGTGACTGAGTCGTCCGACGACGATGGAACCTAACGAGACTGCGACGCTGAGCCGAGTCGTCCGACGTCGAGCGCGACTAACGAACAAAGCTTAAAAACTGATGGGATCGGCTATGACAGTGAGATAAAACATGTCACAACCGATCCCATCAAGACGGTGAGGAGACCGTTCGGCCCGAAGGCCAACAAATCCAACTCGACGTTGGCTCATCCACACTTACCACCAGGCGTTTTCGCCGAGAGAGTGAACTGCCTCGTTCCCGTCTGATATCTATAAGACCACGCCTATGTGAGGCTGAAATAGGACGCTTGTAGGAAGTGTGTATGAAAACCAATTCCAAACATTCGCAACACTGAAAAGCATCAAACGTGAAAAGATGTTGAGATCAAATGCAGAAAATGAATTGCGCAACACAGGCAATCGGAGTTACGCTAAGCGCTAAATGATTATTCTTCGCGCCGCGCATACCGACTGCCTCTGTTGCTGTACCACCTTTGAGGAGATGGCACACTAGGGCTGCGCGACGAACCACGCACCTGAGCGCCACCCCTCGCCTTTCGAAAGCGGGGGGTTTTTATTTGGCGACTATTAGTTCACGTAAACATCAATAAATGACATCTGTTACTTCAGGCGGGGCAAGCTTTTTCAGCTTCCCGCACCCATTCAATGAAAACGTTGCACGCCTAGTATCGGGCGGAGTCGTCATCATGGCCGTTGCGACGATCATCTTCGACCAGCCGCTGATCACCCTCATACTCGCGTACGGGTACATCGCCAGAGTCGCTGCTGGGCCACGTCTCAGCCCATTGGCCATTCTCGTCAGCAAGGTGATCGTTCCAAAATTTGGTGTACCCAACAAACCTGTAGCCGGCCCTCCCAAGCGATTCGCCGCTGTCGTAGGTGGTGCGTTCAGCATCTCCGCAGCGATACTGGCTTTAGGTTTTGGGTTGAACGGCGCTGCTTATGCCGTCCTAGGCGGACTAATATTCGCTGCCGGACTCGAAAGCGGGCTCGGCTACTGCCTAGGTTGCAAGATATTCGGCATTCTGATGAAAATTGGAGTCATTCCCGAAAGCGTCTGTGATGACTGTGCTGATTTCGCCAATCGAGCAAAGCGCTTGGCAGCTCAAGAAAATTAGCTCAATCACATGCCAACGGATGGGTAATCGTTTTTCTATTGGCAGCATATTTACCGGATAGTAACTCACCAATCAATGACATCAGTTCCGCAACAAAAACCTTCGTTCTTTAGCTTCCCACACCCTATGAACTCGAGCGTCGCTCGCGTCGTAGCGGCGGGAGTAGTAATAATGGCTGTAGCGACGATTCTTCTCGATCAGCCGTGGATCACCCTCGTGCTGGCATTTGGATTCATCTCCCGTGTTGCAGCTGGACCACGAATCAGCCCTCTGGCGATTCTCGCTACTAAGGTGATCGTTCCAAAACTAGGACTACCGTATCGACCAGTTGCCGGACCACCGAAGCAGTTCGCTGCGGCTATCGGAATTGCATTTAGCGTTTCGGCTGCAGTACTTTCGCTTGGATTTGGTCTAACCGGAATCGCCTACATCGTTCTTGGCGGGTTGATTTTCGCTGCCGGGCTCGAAGCAGTATTTGGTTTCTGCCTCGGTTGCAAGATTTTCGGCACTCTTATGAAATTTGGAGTTATTCCCGCAGGTATCTGTGATGACTGTGCGGATTTCACCGGGCGAGCGAAGCGCATGGCAGCACGTGGGCTCCGCCCCGACGGAACACCTTTACTCGACTAATTCGTCACGTTTCAAATCTGAATACGAAAAAGCCCCGGCACAGTGTCGGGGCTTTTTTTGTAATTTTGAGAATCCTGCCAGGGTCAGTTACGCCTCGCCGCGAGATTTGTACTCTTCGAAGAGCTTCCAAGTGTTGTCATTGAACGGGTAGTACTTGCCTGGTGATCCCGGGTTCTTACGAAGTTCCTTCTTGATTACCTGTTCGACCTCTTCACGTTCGGCAGCAATCTCCAAAACACGGTCTGCCATCGCAGCAGGAACGACAACTACGCCGTCGTCATCACCGATGATAGCGTCGCCGGGGCGAACCACTATGCCGCCGCACTCGATCACATCGTTAACGCCCCACGGCTGCATCACCGCTGGTCCCTGTTTGGCAGTAGAAGAATGAGCGAAGACCGGGAATCCGTAGTCTTTCAACTCAGCCGTGTCGCGCACCGAGCCGTCGGTAACCAACCCACCGACCTTCAACTGAGCCAATCGATAGAACTTGATGTCGCCACCAACCGATTCCCAAGGACCTACCGATGAAGCGACGAGCACTTC
>JABIHL010000059.1 GCA_018649665.1 Chloroflexota bacterium
CGTACAAAGTTGCCCAACGGCTCGTGCTCGTCGATCATTCCAGCCAGCACTTGATCGAGTGCGTCGACGGGGAACTCGCCTTCGTGTCGACCAATTACCTTGCCTGTTGGGTCGAGGAACATCAGCGTGGGCCAAGCTCGTGCTGCATACGACTTCCAAATCTCGAAGTCGGCATCGTTCACTACTGGGTGCCCAATGCCGTATCGGCGCACCGCCTCACGAACGTTCTCAGACGACTTTTCTGCGTTAAATTTCGCCGAGTGGACTCCGACGACGGTCAGAATATCGGCGTACTTTTCTTCCAGCTTCCGCAACTGCGGAAGTACGTGCATGCAGTTAATTCAGCAGTAGGTCCAGAAGTGAAGAATGACAAGCCGACCTCGCAGGTCTTCCAGTGTTAGCGGGGCCTTAGTGTTGAACCATTCAAGCTCTTCCGGAAACTGAGGAGCGTGGATCGTGCCTTCGTACTTTGTCGTCAATCATGGCCCCCAACTAGCGTCGTCCGAAAATTCCTGAGTACACGATTATTTCACGTGATATTGCCCGTAACTCACAGCCTAGTACGGAATTAGATCAGCAAATCTAACGGACTACTCACCGATGAACACTGGTTGCGACCATGCCCGCGTGCCGCGCGACGAATAGACAGTCGCCCGCACGTAACCATCGAGTCGTGTTGGTGAGTACGAAGGAGAAAGGCTCGTCGATTCGTAAAGCAATCGACCGTTCATTCCAGTGAACAAGGTCGTGTACTTTGCCTGGATACCATCGTTCGGGTTCGATTCAGGATCAATATCGAGCTTGATCTGCCGAGGGCCCGCAACCATGTCTCCAATAGTCACACCGGTCGATGCGTAGAACTCGCCGTCCGACATCGCTTCGTAGATATCTTGTTGTGCCAGCTTGGCTGCCTTGACCTGCACCCATCCTCTTCCCGGATTCGAACGATTGGCATTGAATTCGCCGGTGTAATGATGCGAGTCATCAACTGCGATTCCCCACACTCGACGACCGTGACTCAGGAGTCGATCCCAAATGCCGTCAGTACTTGCTTTGCCACCACCACCGGCGTTGTGGGTCTCAGGATGGCCGTTGAACACCTCCATGAACTTGTAACCCTCAACCTGCATCATCGCACCATCATCGAACGCCCAACGGAAGTTCGGGTGATTGATCGACGCCATGCCGCCAGCTGCAATGATCCGTTCAACGTTCTCTCGCATTGCGGTCACGATATCGGTTGAATCAGAAGCTTCAACAACTTCAGTGACTCCATAACCGTTCACGTGAACTGGCCCCTCGGAATTCCGTGAGGTTACTTCTTCACCGGTTACAAGTAACGGCCACTTGGCCTTCTCGGCGTCGCTGCCTTCAAGAATCGTCAAGTGATTGTGGTCCGAGAGACACAGCCAATCGTAGCCTTGTTCGTGATACCACTCTGCAACGTGTTCCGGCGATTCGTCGCCGTCACTGTTGGTCGTGTGGGTGTGAAGATTGCCTTTGAGCCAGCTTTTTGTAGTCATACCCGGATTTTACAGATCATTTGAAGTGACGGAGCGGTCGAATGTCGTTGACAGTGACTAAACATGACGAGAGACTCCCCAAATGTCTTAGTTCGTTTACCCGAATCGACCGCAATAGCGAACTTTATTTATCGATTTACAGCTGAAACCCGTCAGCAATTCATTTCTAGGAATTTTTCAATATGGCAAAACTAAAAGTGCTAATGACAGGTGCGAGTGGATACATCGCTTCGTTGATGTTGCCGACTATGCGGGACCATTTCGATCTGGTTCTTGCCGACGTTTCAGATACTGACCGCGAAGGCAACAATATCGAGGGAGTACATATTGCCGATTTCATCGATCCGGATCGATCGAAATACTCGCATCTGTTCGAAGGTGTCGATGCTGTAATTCACTTGGCATTCAAGCCACACACTGTCCGTGGAGCCGAGTTCGAAAAGGCGCCAATCGATAGATTCGATAACGAGCACGAAAATGTTCAAATGGCGAACAATATCTATCGTTCTGCGTACGATGCCGGGGTTCGACGTATTGCCGTGGCAAGTTCAAATCACGCCGCCGATTGGTATGAGCATTCGCTAATCCACGATCGCAAGATGGACATGGTTCGCCCGACAGATTTTCCGATTTCCGATAATTTCTACGGCTGGGCGAAGGCTGCTTACGAGCTGTTGTCGTATCCGTACGCATGCGGCATTTTCGGTCGAAAGCTGGAAACGGTGATGCTGCGAATTGGTTTCACCCGTCCTATTGAAGCTGCTCAATATCTATCGGCTGATTCGATGTCAGAACAAACCCGAGGCGGCTTGGAAGAGTTCAAACGGAATCTGGGCGCCTACATTAGTCCCCGGGACATAACGCAGCTGTTCACCAAAGCAGTCGAAGCACCGAACATCGAAAATGAACACGGCGTGCCGTTCGTTGTTGCGTACGGCTGTAGCGATAACACTCGGAGATTCTGGTCGTTAGAGACCGCTCGAAAGTACCTCGACTACCAACCAGAAGACGACACCGAAGTGATCTATTCACAAGAGATAGTCCAGCTAATCACCGGTGATGGCACAAACGTCCGAGGCGGCAAAGTCGGAATTTAACGGGAGGGCCGACTAACGCCAGATCGGTCCCCTTCCTTCGGGAAGGGGTTAGGGGATGGGTAGATTGCAGCGGCGACCAAGTCGTTCGACGACGCCCGGAGCAAACGAGACTGCGACGCGGAGCCGAGTCGTCCGATGACGACCGCGACTAACGAGTCCTCCCTCCCAGAGTGGGAGGGAGTTGAGTCGCGTGAAGGGAGTTCCGATAGTACTTCAGATAGCGTTGTGATTCGCCCGTTCAGTGGCTCTGGACGGGGAG
>JABIHL010000060.1 GCA_018649665.1 Chloroflexota bacterium
GGGCAAGGTAACGGCAAGCGACGTGTTGTACGTCGTGTGATTAGACGCACTCCGGCAGCGAGAACACTCGCTCCAAGAGTACGTCAGGCTCCGGCACGTGTGCTCACGCAACCGATCGCTCGGCGAGTCGGTGAACGTACCGGATTAGAAGTTCCGGGCAAGATTTCGGTGTATGCCGGTTTCGAGTTCAATCACGAACTGCATCAGTGCCTAGACCCTATGGACAGCGTAATGATCGCTGGCACGGTTGAGAACACCCAGTCGATGGTCGCAATGACAGCAATGTCGAAAGCCGATCTGGCGATAATCGAACTCGACTTAGACGGTGAACTTCAGGGGCTAAACGTGGCTAGAGCGGTAGCAGTGAACTCTCCTGCCACGGGAATCATGATTTACACACCGTCGCTAAATCCTCGTGCTTTCAAGGCATTGTGGGTCTATGGATCAGAGAAGTGGTCGATCATCACTCGTGCTTCATTAGCTAACCCCAGCCACGTGCGAGCGACTGTGAAATCGGCTGTTCGGGGTCTGACTTGGACCGAACCAGGCGTCCAACGCCAATGGTCGGAACTCGGAGACCGCCCAAGGAGCGTCGAGGATCGTCGTTCGTTGATGAGAAGCGCCGCTTAGATCAGTTCGCTAACTTTTAGCCCGACGCTAATTTGAAACTAAAAAGCCCTCGGAAACAATTTCGTTTCCGAGGGCTTTTTTGATTTTTCCACTTAATGCGAATTTACTGCTTGGAAGACTAGCTTCGATCAGCAGAGATTTTTTCGAGCATCTTTGGTGGGAGAGGGAAGATCCAACCCCGGTTCTGGATGATCGCCTTAGAGAGCTCGGGCGGAATTGCGACGATGATTTCTGGTTCGATCGAGAATCGACCTGTGAATCCACCGATTGCGCTACGAGCGTGAACACCGCCGTAGTTTTGATCTTCGCCGTCTTCAGCGAATTCCCCCTTGCCACCGCCGAATACTGACGGCCAGCGTTCTGAGAAGCCGTTCATAACTGCTGGTCCACCATTGAACGCTACGTCGGTTGATACGACCATGCCCAATGCTTTCACAGTATAGATTACGTCGTTCAAGTCGCCGCCTTCACCACCGCAAGTCAAACCCCAGTGGAGTCGCTTGATCATCGAGCTGGCGATCCATTGTGCTGCGTCCTGACCCTCTTTGATGCGATCAGGATCGTCGTACATCTGGCCGGGTCCATATCCGTGACCTGAGAGATATACAAGGCCCGACTCGTGGAACACTATTCCACTGATTCCCGCGCCTTTGAGGCTTTTTACATCGGTATCGAACGAGCCCATGTCCATTTTGAGTTCATTGATTCGATCGTAAACATCGAAGTCGCGTCTCAGATGGTCAGGGACTATGGAGTTGTCGTAGAACGTTCCCATGCATATTTCCTTTTTTGTTTCGCCACTGTGTGGTCGAGTCGGTTTCTAGCTATTGGTTGAACAAAGTGGTCAAGTATCTAACGGCCGCCGGTAGAGCATCCTTCGAGAGAACATCACCGCGCGGCTCATAGACGATCGAAATCGGACCATCGAACTGTGCATTTTTCAAGATGCGAACTATACGTGGGTAATCGAGCCATTGCTCGTCACCGGCGGTTGCAAAATAGAACTTTGTCCTCACCATATCGGCTCTCAGGGCACACATCTCGATGGATTCGTATAGCTGCTCGTCGGCTAGGTTCGTTGGACTGCCGGGACCCGACGAACCCGGTGAACCCTGAAATTGCCCGGTATCTAGAACGTACGAAAGTGCAGGACTATCGATCTCATCAAGTATTTTGAGCACCTGTTCACCAGTCGACGGCGTTGAACCGTGATTATGGTTGTGTAGGAATACTTTGATGCCTGCTTCCGCAGCGTAGTCGCAGATCGTCTGGAATTTCTTGCGAACCTCTCCGAGCGTCAATTCGAGTGTTTGACCGTTCACCACGCCATTTCCGGGAAGCCGAATAGCGCCTATACCCAGATGCGGTACTGCATCGACCAGTGCTCTCGCACGGTCGAGTTCATCAGGAATCGACGATACGGGTTCTTGGAACTGGACGATCACACCTGCATAGCCGAACTTCACGCCACGACTCTCGACCGAATGCGCTAGCTCTTGAAGGTACTCTGGATCGTACGAGGCCAAGAGTCGATCTTCAATATCGACTCCCGCTATTCCGAGCTCAGCAGCCATATCGGCAGCCGCGTGAATGCAGTCGTCGCCGTTTCCGTATGTGTCGTGAAATGAGAGGGCCTGGAGGTAGATGGGGTTCATGTGTGCTCTTGTTTGCCGACTCGCCTACATATCGTGCTTAGCGAGCATTGAGCGGAGGTAAGTGTTTGCTAGTGGCACGGCAGCTGGCTCGTCTAGCTCGTCCTGACCTTCGAATACGATCGACATCCAACCGTTGTAGCCGACGTTCTTGATGATTGGCATGATTCGTTCATAGTCGAGCCACGCCTCTGTGCCGCTGGCGATTCGGTAGATTTTCGCTCGAACGTGGACGGCGCGCGGTGCCGACGTTTCGATAGAGCCATAGAAGTTCCACTGTGGGTCTTCTTGTCCACGTTCACCGAAAGAAGCGCCGGGCGAGCCACGGTACTGGCCTGTGTCGAGAATGTGCGAGTAGTAAGGATTGTCGACATCGTCCAGAAGTCGAATCACCTGGTCGCCGGTAGCGGGGATGCAGCCGTGGTTGTGGTTGTGCAAACCGACCACGACGCCTTTTGATTGGCCATACTCGGCTACCTCTTTAGTCGAGGCTACGAGGCGAGGCCATGCCTGTTCTTCGGTTTCACCTTCAGGGAGCCATGAGCCGAACGCTCGAATCATTGGAATGCCCATTTTTGCGGCAACATCGATCCACTTTTTCATTAGATCGATCTGTTCACGAAGCTCTTCACCCGTCTTACCGAAGTTGTTCGAAACTCCGATGTAGCA
>JABIHL010000061.1 GCA_018649665.1 Chloroflexota bacterium
CGCTCGAAGTAGCGATGTTGGGCCAAATCTGTGTGTTCGATCAGTGATTCCGCCTGTTCTGGCGACTCGAATCGCATCTGTTGCTGAACGCGGGTAATCCTATCTTCCATCTTGGCGACTACTCCAACTCGAAGTACGGTTGGGTTGTCATGAAGGATCGCCGCACCGCCCCTACCAAGTAGAACTACGTTTCCTATTTCGGCTAGATCATTGATTACTTCGCTGGCCGTGTCGATGAAATGTTGCTCGTCGACCTCTTCTGCGCTCGTGTGGGGAGCCTCTTCCATTTCGGAATAAGGGCGAGCCAACAATTGTTCAATTCCGGGTCCGAAATACGGATCGCCACCCATTCCCGCAACTGCCGAACGATGAAGCATGCGCTGTATCGACTGTGCGAAACGATTGGCGAGCGACGGCACACGGCTTTCTTGATCGGCCAGTGCGGTGACGGTAGCTCCGATTTTTTTCGCAATATCGGCAAGCATGAGGCGATCTACGAAATCGAGCCCCATGTCTTTAGCAACCATGCGACCTAGGTCAGGACCGCCTGCGCCGAGTCGTCCTTCAATCGTTATTACAGTCAATTCGACCTCCGATAACCAAACTAAGCTCGGGGGTGAGCTTTCGCATACTCGCTCCGAACGTGTTCGTTCGTAAGGTGAGTATATATTTGAGTCGTCGCTATGCTCGAATGACCAAGCAACTCCTGAACGTGCCTTAGACTCGCACCGCCGTGCAATAGGTGAGTGGCGAAACTGTGCCGCAGCATGTGTGGTGTGATGTTAGACGATATTCCTGCCTTGGTGGCAAGTTTATTTAGTCGTAGCCAATATGCCTGACGCGTCAATCGACTGCCACGACGATTCAAAAATAACGCTTCTTGCGTATCGGTACCGGGGTGGACTTGTTTATGTCGTGAGTGAGCGATGTAAGCCGAAACAGATTCGACGGCACTATCGTAGATCGGGATAATCCGTTCTTTCGATCCTTTTCCGATCGTGCGAACCGTTGCCGTGTCGAGATCAACGTCTCTTAGATTGAGGCCAACCAGTTCGGATACACGTAGTCCCGCTGCGTACATGAGTTCGACCATCGCCGAATCACGGATTTCTTCGGCGTTTGTTGCGCCGGAACTCATTTCGAGCAATCGGTCGACTTCTTCGATGCTCAGCGCTTTTGGCAACGACTGTCCGGCTCGTGGCTGACGAACGTCTACGAGTGGATTGTTCTCGATGATTTGTTCTTCTTTTAGAAATTTGAAGAACGATTTTGCCGATGCGATTTTGCGTGACTTGGTAGATGGGGCGTAGCCGCGCTCTTCGAGATTGTCGAGAAATTTCCTAATGTCAGACTCACCGACATCTTGCCAGGCTGAGGGTAGATCGGAGGTTTCGCTGAGAAATTCTATGAGTGATCCGAGGTCGTTTCTATAAGCCGAGAGAGTATGGCCGGAATGACCTCGATCAACGGAAAGGTAATTTACAAATGTTTCGAGTTCTGCGAGCAAATCGAATGCTTTCGACCTAGAGATGACATCACGATAGTCATCCAACTCTACTCGAATCAGAATCCAAGCCGCTATTTCGGTATTGTCCTGAAATTCAGATGTTTAAAGCGTGATCATCATCTTTATTCATGGTTTTCCTCAATAATGTCGATTGCGTGGTCTATAGGTGGAACTTAGAATCGTCGGAGTGCGTACACTCGTTAGTTGGTCATGAATCTGATTTGAGGAATGATCATCTCAGTACTTGCATGATTTTCGTCACCACTCTCCAGTATCAAAGGCTTAGGCACCGCTAAATGCCGATCTTAGCTATCGAAATTCCGTTCAATCCCAATATCGTCGCTGGCGGCAGTTTTTCGCTTAGTTGGCATGGGTTCCTCAGCTTTGTAGGTGTGGCTGCCGCAATCTATATGGTTGGGAAGGCTGCTCTAAAAGGCAATCTCAATCAGGACATGGTCTACAACACCGCCATTTTCGGGATTCTTGGCGGGATCGTCGGTGCACGATTGGTCCACGTATTCGATAACTGGGCAATCTACGGTGACGACCCAGGACGAATTCTGGCTATTTGGTCTGGCGGAATCGGACTTTGGGGCGGAATTCTCGGTGGTTGGATCGCTGGTTCGATCTATGCCTACTTCGCCAAAGCTCCGGTCGGTAAATACATGGACATTGCAGCTCCTGCGATGCTGGTGGGGCAAACGATTGGGCGAATTGGCGACATCATCAACGGTGAGCACTGGTCGCGTGCACTGGACGCCGGTTGGGGTTGGTATTTCACACACCCAAGCAGTCCGGCTCGATTAGGTGCAGAACGGTTCTTCGGCGATCCTGAACGTGCAGTTCATCCTACTGTTGTGTACGAGATCATCTGGAACATGATTGGTCTATTCATCATCACCAAGCTAAAAGGCAAATTGCGGCCTGCTGGTGCGATATGGATGGTCTACATCAGTTGGTACTCGGTAGGACGGTTCGCTATCCAGTACTTGCGACTGGACGACGTGAAATTCTGGGGTTTGCAGGAAGCGCACCTAATCGCAATAGCTGTTCTCTCATTCACGATCCCATTCATGATTATGAAAGTTCGCTGGGCTGATACTGGCTTGGACATCGATCCTGATGCGGATAACCGCGGTGCTGGGCGTCGTAAGCGCGATCGTCAACGACAGCAAGCGAATAGTTAGTGGATGCGCGTCTTTAGGCGAGCATCGCTAGAGCATTGCTTATTTACTGGTAGCGGGTCGAATATCGCGAAGACCAAGTTGGTGGCGGGTCTTTCCGCGCCAGACTTCAGTTCGAAGCTGGTAAACGATGTCTACAGCTCCGGTTCCCAGAGGTCGGTCGCCAAGACCGAAGCCAATGGATTCGACGCGACGACCATCGGCATCAAAGCTAATCTTCAAGTGTTTGCCGTCTACACCAACCGTACGGACGTCTAGCGGCACCGCCCCGTAAGTTACCAACACTGGCTCACGGTTGGCCTCTCCGAACGGCTCCATTGCTGAAACGAAGTTCCAAGTGGAGACAGTGAGATCTTCCAATCTCACTTCAGCATCGGCGTGGAGTGTTGGCACGGCTGGTGCTCCTAAAGCACCCCATGCGGCATGTTTCCTGAGATCATCAAGTAGATCTTGCAATAATTCGTGTTTGATCGAGAATCCAGCTGCTCTGGCGTGACCACCAAATCGTTCGAATTTATCGGCGTGTGTTGATAGGGCGGCGTGAAGGTCGAGCACTGTGTTCGATCTGCATGAAGCACGGGCGAAGCCGTTTACTAGCTGGTAAGCAATTGCCGGTTTGCCGGTGAGTTCGTTGAGGCGTCCCGCCAGCGGACCCAATAGCCCCATCGGGAAGCCATCGCAGTTGACTGCGACGATCGAATCATCCGAGTTGACGTCGAACTGCGTTGACGCGTGTTCCCAAGCATCTTGGCTAAGTGAGCGACGCTTATTGTTGTCCGCATCGAGACGCTCAGCGAGGGCGCGTGCTTCCGATACATCGTTAGTTGAAAGAATCTGGAGACTTGGCTCTGCATCTCCCATTCGACCGGGTGCGTTTAGTCGGGGCGCAACGTAGAAAGATATCAACTCAGACGTGGGTCGCCCTGAGGCTCCGGGAGCTCGGGAAATGTCCAAGAGAGCACGTAAGCCTGGCAGATCGGTTTGCCCGAGTATTCGAAGACCCTCTCTCACAAGCGTTCGGTTTTCTGATTCGAGTGGAACGATGTCTGCAATCGTGCCGAGTGCTGCAAGCGGTAGAAGTTCTTCTGGAAAAGTTCGACCTGCGGCATCGGATAACGCTTGCGCCAGTTTGAACGCTACTCCGGCGCCGGAGTAGTCGACCGACTTCTCCAATCCTTCCGATTCGAGATGAGGATTTACGATTGCAATCGCTTTTGGTCGCTCGGTTTCGATTAGGTGGTGGTCAGTGACCACTGTGTCGATTCCAAGGGAGTTGGCGTAGGCAATTTCATCAACAGCCGTTGAACCTGTATCGACTGTCGTTATTAGGGTGACGCCTGCGTTGGCGAACGAATCGATAGCTTGCTTCGATAACCCGTGACCGTCTGTCTCTCTGTTCGGAATGTAAGGAATTGCGTTGCCGCCGAGCGATCTCACGATCCTGAGCATGATGGCGGTGCCAGTTAGCCCGTCAACGTCAAAATCGCCGAATACTCCAATGGTCTCGTCGTTCTTGATAGCTGTGTGGATACGTTCAACGGCTATTCCCATGTCAGGAAGACTTCGCGGGTCGAGAAAGTCTTCCATGCCTGACGAAAAGTATTTGGCTACGTCGGCATCTGTTCGTATGCCGCGATTCCAAAGTAGACGGGCCGGAAGCGGACCTCGGACGCCGGAACCTAAAAATCCTAGGTCTAAACGGAATCCGGGAGGGGGTGGTTCAGCGATTTGCCATTTTCGATCGAGCGTCAATTGGAATACCTCGATCTACAAATTGGAATTATTGCTGGAAGCTCTTGAAAACGAGGCTTGCGTTATGACCGCCAAAGCCTAATGAGTTCGACATCGCAACGTCGACCTTCTGTTTGACTGCCTTATTTGGAACGTAGTCCAAGTCACAATCTGGATCAACATCATCAAGATTGATAGTCGGAGGGATTATGCCTTCTTTGATGGCGAGTACTGAGAATGCAGCTTCGATTCCGCCAGCAGCCCCGAGTAGATGCCCCGTCATTGACTTTGTGGAGCTGATTTTCAGATTGTAGGCGTGGTCACCGTACATTCGCTTCATGGCGATAGTCTCGAACTTGTCGTTCAGTGGCGTCGATGTGCCATGTGCGTTGATGTAGTCGACGTTCTCTGGGACGAGCTTGGCATCTTCAATTGCCCATTTCATTGCTCGAGCTGCGCCTTCGCCTTCAGGATGTGGCTGAGTAACGTGATGTGCGTCGCTTGATGCTCCGTACCCGGCAAGTTCAGCAAGTACGTTCGCACCACGCTTCTCTGCATGTTCGAGCGACTCGAGTACTACGAGTCCGGCACCTTCGCCAAGAACAAATCCATCTCGACCTGTGTCGAACGGTCGTGATGCCGCTTGTGGGTCGTCGTTTCGAGTTGAGAGCGCCATGCACGAGTTGAAGCCGGCGACTCCAATTTCACAGACGGCAGCTTCTGTTCCACCGGCGATTACGACGTCGGCGCGACCTCTGCGGATCATTTCGAGTGCTTCACCAATCGAGTCTGTTCCAGTTGCACATGCAGATACTGTCGAGAAGTTCGGGCCTTTGGCTCCGATCATCATCGAAACTTGGCCAGAAGCCATGTCGCCCAACATCATAGGTACGAGGAACGGGCTTACTCGCTTAGGTCCCTTATTGAGAAGAATCTTGTGCTGTTCGGTAATCGTTATGATTCCGCCGACTCCGCTTCCGATCAGCACGCCGACGCGGTCAGCATCTTCAGTTGCCATATCGATTCCAGCGTCTTCAAGAGCTTCTAGGGCTGCGACGCAAGCGAACTGGGCGAATCGATCGAGTCGTCGAGCTTCTTTCCGGCCGAGAAGCGGAGCGGCATCGAAGTCGTTGACTTCAGCGGCAATCCGGCTCTCGAAGCCTTCAGCATCGAACAGTGAAATATAGTCGATTCCAGATTTGCCTTGGAGAAGGCTGTCCCATGTGGTTTTACGATCAGAACCTACTGGGGTGACAAGTCCGATTCCTGTGACAACGACGCGATCTGTCATTTACTGACCTCTAGGCAACCACTCAGAACGATTGTCCTCATGGTTCACCGATTCAACAATCCGCGTTAACGAACCGCCGACTTCATAAATTACGATTGAGCGAGTATAACAACGCAGCCGCCCAACCTAGTGCCCAATCGTGGGTATTGGGAAACGTATTTCGTTTCGGTTGGGAAGTGCCCGAATTTCCGGTTCTTGTTAACGCAGGAATAATTCACGCCTTGGTTAAACGAAAGAGCCGTCCCTGGGCGAAGGGACGGCTCTTTATCGAAAGACTTTCTAACTGCGGGCAGGCAGGTTAGAAGTCGACTGAACGTAGTTCAATATTTCCGTGTCGGCGCTCAAGGTAACCAGCAGTCTGGTGGTAACCGTGTGCGAAGACCATGAGCCAGCCTTCCTTCTCGCATCGATCAAGAAGTTCCTTCTTCATCGCAAGCGACTGATCTGGGTATCGATCAAATGCTGTGATGTAGGGCAGGGGAAGGTGGCTCGGAGTTGGAATCAGGTTGGCAAGGTAGATGACTCGTTCACTACCTGTGTTTACCAGTACAACCTGGTGACCTTCCGAGTATCCGTCAGTAACGATTGTGTGCACACCGGGTGCTACTTCGGTATCTCCATCGAGAAGTACGATCATTCCCTTGGCTTCGAGGGTCTTGAGGTGCTCAACGCCAGTTCCGTAAACAGGAACTGATCGTTCGTTAGGAGCGAAAGCTTCTTCCCATGCGGCCCGCTGTACTAGGTACTTGGCTTTAGGGAATGTAGGGATGATCGTGCCTTCACGGTCCAAACGAGTAGCGCCGCCGCTATGAGAGAACGCTAGATGGGTGAGGATCACGAAGTCAATGTCCCGTGCGCTTACGCCCTGATGACGTAAGTTTCGGAGCAACTTAGAAGATGAGTGCCCGTAGATTTCACGAGTGATCTCAGGCTCTTTATTGCCGATTCCGGCATCGACGAGAATGTTTAAGTCGGGAGTCTGGATTAAGAGAGAGTTGAGACCGAGACGTACTCGGTTCTTACGATCAGGCTTTGCATCCTGTTCCCAAAGAATCTTCGGAACTGAACCAAACATTGGACCGCCGTCCAATAAGAACGTTCCATCGCTCACAAGCTTTACCTCAACACTGTTGTTTTTGGTAGTCATTCTGACGCCTCCAAGACCACACCTGGTCTTATTTCAAATCTATGCAAGAGCGGACACTCGTTGCGTTTTGGCGCCGTTGGCCCGGTTGCCCGGGCCACGGCTATGTAATTGGAATTCATGGAATCCCTGCAGCTTCGAGAGCGGTGTAGGCCATCGAGCTGTTCGACACACGGAACCGTATTGGTTATTTGGTAATTCATACAAGGTACGTCCGTACTCATTTATTGGTTATTACCTAAGTATTGTTTCGAACAAGTTTAAAACTATGTACAAAACGCGAGTTCAAATGAGTGTGAGCACTTACGCGTAGTTACGCGCGGATCGCATGCAGTGTCGCCGCTGCTGGCACGGGTCAAATACAATTCCCGCGCAGTCACAGCAGATGTCGTGTCATCGTCGTTGTCAAACCAAATTCGTTGTTTACGATAGGTCTCTGATATTCGAGAATGTGAGCGGTTGGCTGCGGGTCAGTTAGATCAATCGAATTACTGATTCAAACGCGACTGGCGCTATATAAAGAAAAATTTGGAGATGGATCTGTTGGAAATCACAGTCGTTCAAAGCGATGTAACCGAGATAGAAGCCGATGTTCTGGTTGTGAACCTATTTGAAGGCATCACTTCTCCAAGTGGAGCCGCTGGGGTGGTAGATTCGGCACTTGGAGGGCTCATATCTGAACTGATATCCGATGGCGAAATCTCTGGATCAGCAAGTGAGTTGACCCTAATTCACACGCCAAATTCTGCTTACCCGAACTTCAAGCCTTCTCGAGTATTGGTCGCCGGGCTAGGTTCAAGTAAAGGATTCAACACTGACAATGCTAGGAAAATATCAGCTGGCGTAATACGGAAACTCAGAGCTGTGGGCGTTCAGAGTGCAGCGACGATCGTTCACGGAGCGGGAATCGGTGATCTCGACGCATCGTCGAGCGCACAGGCTGTCGTCGAAGGCGCTCTATTAGGCGCATACCGATTTCTCAAATACCGTACAACCGACAAACAACGGAAGTCTGACGTAGCGCAGTTCACCATTGTTGAATCTGATTCCGCAAAAATTTCATCGATACAGACCGGTGTGGATAGGGGAATTGCGTACTCGGAAGCTGAAGTTCTGGCACGTGATCTTGTGAACGAGCCTGCCAACAAGCTATCTCCAGCCGATCTAGCCGACACTGCAATTCGTGTCGCAACAGAAAACGGCCTCGACTGCACGGTTCTCGAAGAAGCCGACGTCACGGCACTCGGAATGGGAGCCTTTGTAGGCGTATCTCAAGGCGGACCACGTCCCCTCAAGTTCATTCACCTTACTTATGAAGGCGATAAGCCGAACGCAGAAAACAATCTGTGGCTGATCGGAAAAGGAATCACTTTCGACAGTGGCGGAATTTCACTCAAGCCCGGCGCCGGCATGGGCAAGATGAAAGGCGACATGGGCGGCGGAGCATCAGTAATCGCCGCGATGCAGGCTATCTCTCGCCTGAAGCCTCAGTTGAACGTCCACGTGGTTTGCGCCGCTACCGATAATATGCCCGGTGGTTCGGCACAGCGACCTGGCGACGTTGTTACGGCTATGAACGGCATGACTATCGAGATCGACAACACGGATGCTGAAGGTCGGCTGACTCTTGCCGATGCTATCGGATACGCCAAATCAAAGGACGCCGTTCGGATTGTCGATGTCGCAACGCTAACTGGCGCCGCTAGAGTCGCCTTGGGGGATGGGGTCAGCCCAGTGTTCGGTAACGACGATGAACTCGTGAACGCAGTTCTGGAAACGAGTGAGGCTGTTGGTGAATCGATGTGGCGATTACCTCTCGATTCAGTAACTAAACGCCAGAACTCCTCGAAGATAGCTGACTTGAAGAACACGGGAGGGCGCGGTGGCGGATCGACCACGGCTGCTCATTTCATAGCTGATTTCGCTGGTGATACCCCGTGGGTACATATCGACGTTGCCGCAACGTCCATGCTGGACAGCACAAGAGGTTGGATGACCGCGGGAGCAACGGGTGTTCCGACTCGTTCATTGATCGAGCTAGCTATGAAACTCGCTAAGTAAATTACCGTAATTCACGAAGAGTCAAGTCAAAATACAACGCTAAACATGCAGTGACGTGAAATGCAGTAACGAGCGTCTAGCTAGATCGGCAATCGAAGTTGAAATTCAGACGTATTCAAATTGACCGCCTGTTGCACCGATGCTAGCGTTTAAGGTCTGTGGTGGGCGTAGTGAAGAGGTTATCACGCTAGGTTGTGGCCCTGGAGACGAGGGTTCAATTCCCTCCGCTCACCCCATATATTCAGTTCAACTGACCGGATTCATGAACGAATCAAGGTCGGTGTTTTTCTTGAGAATTAGGCGTACAAATAGCGCCGAAATTAGATAGAATTGAACTTAGTACGGGAACGACAGATCGAACCCGTCCAGTGCGCCCGTAGCTCAGTGGATAGAGCATCTGGCTTCGAACCAGAGGGCCGGGGGTTCAAATCCCTCCGGGCGTACCATTTTGAGAACATAAAAGACCTCTCCAGCGATGGAGGGGTCTTTTATGTTAAAAAACAGGATCTGGTTTGTCGAACATGTATCAAGTGCGGTTACTCGACTGTTCGCAACGAGCGTATTATTCACCGATCACCAGGCTCACACTGCGAGCTGCAGGTTAGATTGAAAAGTGATGATTTGGTCTTGATACCAATCAACGGAGTAGCAAATTATGCGAGTTTTATTGGTTGGATGTGAGTACGTCGGCACTACGACCTTGGCTCACGCTATCGATGATTGGATGAACGCCAATATGGGCGTTCGGTTCTCTCTGATTCACGATCACTGGAAAATTCCTCATACTTCCGGTCACCCAGATGACTCCACTCCTGAAGAGCAGGCTTGGTTGCTGGCGGCGACTCCGAAATATAAAGAGATGCATCAGCGTCACAGCTTGTACTACCACGTGCAAGCAAACACGTTCAACGGTCACGACGATGGCATGGTCATTGGCGGAGCGATTGAGGACGGTGTGTACGGGCCGATGTACTTCGGATACGGCGGAAAAGGCCACAGGCTGGATCGAGAAATGGTTCAGCATGAGTGGGAACGGACAATTCTGCATTTCACTGATGAAACGGTTCTTGTCCACGTAACTGCCGATTCAAGTGTGATTGCGCAGCGATTGAATGATGATCCTCACGACAACATGGTGATTTCAGAGCCCGATATCGACAAAGTGAAATCAAGATTCGCTGAATTGGTCGATTGGTCGGTACTCACAAAGAAAATAGAAGTCGACAATAGCGGGACGATAGAAGACACAATTGTCGAGTTTGTAAAAAAAATCGAACCGTATCTAACGTCAGTTGACCGGTCTCGTATGAAAGCGCACAGCGCGAATTAGACAATGAAATTAGGAATTCTCTCTCGCGGTCCCGGTCTTTACTCAACCCGACGTCTGGTTGAGGCAGCTCAACAACGTGGGCACGATGTGCAAGTGATCGATTATCTGCGTTGTTACATGGACATCACTTCTCGGCACCCGCAAGTGCTATATCGAGGCGAATCACTAGATTTCGATGCTGTAGTTCCGAGAATCGCATCACGCAGAACGTTCTACGGAACCTCAGTAGTACGACAATTCGAAATGATGGGCGTCTACACAGCCAACGAATCTCAGGCGATAAGCCGTTCCAGAGATAAATTGCGATCATTGCAGATTCTTTCTCGGACTGATGTGCAAATGCCACGTACAGGCTTCGCAGAAGAAACACAGGACATTGACGGTGTTATTGACGCAGTGGGCGGTCCACCGCTCGTTATAAAGCTCTTGCAAGGCACTCAGGGTGTGGGCGTCGTGCTTGTTGAGTCGAAATCTGCTGCCAGATCGGTTATCGACGCATTCAGGCAGCTTGAAGCTCACATCTTAATTCAGGAATACATCAAAGAAGCCAACGGCCGCGATATTCGTTGCTTGGTCGTTGGTGGAAAAGTAGTGGCGGCGATGGAGCGAGTTTCGGATGGCACAGAATTCAGAGCGAATTTGCATTTGGGTGGAACGGTTCACGAAGTCGAGCTGACGCAAACTGAAATCGACTACGCATTGAAAGCGACTGAAGCTCACGGACTAGAGTCTGCTGGTGTAGACATTCTGCGTTCAGACAGAGGCCCTCTTGTTCTCGAAGTTAACTCGTCCCCCGGGTTCGAAGGCATCGAAACGGCAACCCGAGTCGATGTCGCGGGATTGATGGTCGATCATATTGAAGATCAGCTAGAAACAATTAATTCGAATAGTGAGACAACGATCTAATGGTCGCTTCTCGCACCAGAAAACCTCGATCGAGTTCGCCAAGATCAATTGGTTGGCGTGAACGCGTGTCGTTTCCAGACTTCGATGTTATTGGCGTCAAAGCGAAGGTTGATTCGGGGGCACAAACTTCTTCGATTCACGCGTTTCGTCCAAGGTTCAGCCAAAAAGACGATGAAGAGTGGGTGTCGTTCGAGATTCATCCACGACGCCGTAGTCGCAAAGACGCGGTCCGAGTGCGAGCAAAAGTAAAAACTCGCCGACGTATCCGCAGTTCGAACGGGAAAAGTGAAATTAGACCTGTGATCGAAACGACGATGAGATTGGGTGACGAGACATTCGTAGCCGAACTGACGCTGGCGAATCGTCACCTGATGGCGTATCGCATGATTTTGGGCAGGTCGGCGTTGCGAGGGCGATTTACGATCGACCCCGGCAAGTCGTACTTGTTCGGCGAGTAAATTTCGTTCTTCACCGCTACCTAGAATCGCGTGCCGCTGCAATGAGCGTTATCATTCGTCGCCGAAGTTAGTTTGCATTTGAATCACGGAGTAAATACATGCCGCAAGATGTCGTTCGATATGGGTTATTGTCAACCGCTCAGATCGGAATCAACGCCCATCTGAAGGCTTCTTACGATTCTAAGAATTCAGAAATCGTGTCCATTTCGTCTCGCACAGCAGCTAAGGCTGAAGCTGCCGCGAAAGAACATGGCATCGGTCGCTGGTACGGATCTTACGAAGAGCAGCTTGCGGATCCCGACATGGACGCTGTGATTAACTCGCTTCCAAACGGCATGCACTGCGAATGGACGATCAAAGCAGCAGAAGCCGGCAAGCACATTCTGTGTGAAAAGCCATTGGCTGTTTCGGCAGAAGAGTGTCAGCGAATGATCGATGCTGCGAACGCTAACAATGTCGTTCTTGTCGAAGCCTTCACGCACCGCTGGAACCCGCACATGCGAATCGCACGAAAGCTGATCGCTGAAGGCGCAATTGGAGATATTCAGACCGTCGATTCGGCGTTGTGCTTCTCTATCGCTGAACCATCAGGGAACGTTCGATTCTCTGAGGAACTTGCTGGTGGTGCACTTTGGGACGCCGGTTGCTACGCCGTTTACGCCACTCGGTTTGTAATGTCGGCAGAACCGGTGCAGGTCGTCGGAATGTCTAACGACTCAGGAAACTGGGGTATCGACACCACGTTTTCAGGCACGATGAAATTTGCCAACGGCGCGATCGGAAACATAACCACCAACATGGAACAACCGTTCCGGTGCTACATCACGATAGACGGTTCAAAAGGTCGAATCGAGATCCCGGGCATGTTCGACGATTCAGGCCCGATCATCATCAAGCGCGGTGATGGACGAAACGGTCGCCAGGAAGAGATCGTTGCAACACCATCGCCAAACCGATTCTCAGTTCAATTCGATGAATTCTCCGAGTGCGTTCTTACCGGAAAGAAGCCTGAGTTCCCAGCCGAAGATGGACTCCGCAATACAGCGGTTGTCGAAGCGCTCTACAAGTCGGCAAACACCGGTAGTTCAGTCGACCTGAACCTGTAGGGCTTTTCCATTTACGAACTTGAATGAGCTATCCGGATGCAATGCATTCGGGTAGCTTGCCCGCGCCTCGAAGCAATGGCGTAAGATGCGCCGGCTACTCACTATTTCTTATCAGTTTTTCAGGTGTAATTGACGATGTACCCAAGTGATGTCCGACAGAAATTGGCGACCGGAAACCCTGTTCTCGGAACCAGCATGTTCACGCGTGAGCCGTTCGTTGCTCAGTCGATTTACCAGACTGGGGCCGACTGGGTCTGGATTGATCAGGAACACTCGCCTCAAGGGTTTGAATCAGTTGGAACAATAGCTGTGCAGGGGCGCCAGGCTGGCAGCGCACCGGTAATTCGAATCCCTTACAACAATCCGGGGGATATCAAGAAGGCTTACGACGTCGGAGCAGTTGGAGTCATGGTTCCTCAAATCGACACTCCCGAAGACGCTAAGAACGCAGTTCATTGGGCGAAGTACCCGCCGGTAGGTATGCGCGGAATTGCACCGTTTTTTGCTGGATATCTTGGGCTTTCACAGCAGGACATCATTGATAACGCGAACGACGAAACGATCTTGATGCTCCAGATGGAAAGTGTCGAAGCGTACGAGAATCTCGACGAAATTCTCGCTATTCCCGGATACGAAGTTCTTCTCGTAGGTCCAACTGATCTTTCGGCTTCACTTGGGATTAGTGGTGATATCCACAATTCGAAGGTCGAGAACATCATGTCGGATGTCGCACAACGAATAAAAGGCACCGGCAAATACCTCGCCACTACATTCGGTGATGTTGACGATTGTCGACGCTGGATCGGCGAGGGTTACCAGATGATGAACGTATCTAGCACTCTAGCTCTTGGAACTATTCAGACCGCTGAAATCTACGCCGAGCTGAGAGAGACCTACAAAGCATAGAAGTGAGTCAGATTTAGAGACAATAAAACGGCGGGATTTCTCCCGCCGTTTTTCGTTAATTACTTCAGGTGGACTGGCTAGTCCATGTGGAGCGCAACTCGTTGAGCCTGCGTACCCGCGTCCTTGCCTTGCCATTCTGCGAACTCAAATGCCTCATTCACCTGATCGAGAGCGAATGTATCCGAAACAACGTCCATGAGTTGATACTTATCTTTGGTCTTCACGAGGAACTGCAACGCAGCTTCGATCACCCAAGGGTTGTAGTGAACCGTGCCGACCCATTTAGTTTGGTTGCCGATGACCTTTCCGGCTGGAATTGTCAGGCTACCGCCACCGATGTTTCCGATATCTAGGTACGAACCGTTGATTCGTACCATGTCGAGACCTTCGTAGGTAGCGGCCGCAATACCAACAACTTCAACAACAACGTCGGCACCAATTCCGCGAGTTAGCTCACGAACACGTTCTACACGTGATTCGGGAGTTGGGTATTCGTTCATCGATATCGTCGATGTGGCGCCACACTTCATTGCGCGGTCGAGACGGCTCTGCTGACCGTCGATTACGATAATCTGGCTTGCGCCGCGTTCAGCCGCTACTGCAGTGGCATAGATTCCAAGTCCACCCGCGCCCTGAACAACTACAGTGTCGCCAAATGCAACTCCGACTCGTTCCAGACCGAACAACACCTGAGCTAGTGCACAGTTGACTGCCGGAACGGCTTGGCTAGGAAGCTCGTCAGGGACTTTGTAGGCATAGTGACCGGGCTGGAGGTAGAAGTACTCGGCCATTCCGCCGTCGCAGTACGCGTAATCGTCGAGACCGACCATGTTTCGCCTTGAGCGGAACGTGCAAGCGTGGTGTTCGCCACGAATACAGTGGTAGCAGCGGTTGCATGGGAAGAAGAACGGGAATGCAACCCGATCGCCTTCTTTCAGAGGCCTACGTAGTGAATCAGTGTTGATCCCATTGCCGAGAGAATGAACGACTCCTGTGAACTCGTGACCGAGAATCCGACGCTTCGAGAGTGGCGGGCCATCTCCATCACCGCGCCATACGTGTAGATCAGAGCCACAAACGACTGCGTCAGTGTTCTTGATTAGGATTCCACCCGTTTCGATTTCGGGTGTGGGCAGCGTTTCGAGTTCGAATGGCTTGCCGGGTTCTGTGAAAACGGTAGTAAGGCCCTGGGGCATCAGTAAATCTCCGGATTGGGAGTTTGTTAGTAATTCGCTCGAAGAAATCTAGGCTCATCTAGTGAAATAGGCAACTGGTGAATAGATTGAAATCGAGCGAATCCTCAAAATAGCCAAAATTTTCACAGGCAATCTGAACGGCGATCAGTGCGACGGTGCTCGTCTCAGGGGTATACTCCGCCGGTTTTACACGTTCGTTCGATGGCTCTATCCCAGCAAAATGGGATTCTGACGAAATGAACTAACTCAGAAAAGGACTGCAAGAATTGCTGGAACGATTTCACGTACCAAGTGACGTAGCGGTACATGTCGATGTTGACGACATGCACGCCACAGTGACCGATATTTTCCTAAAGATGGGCATGCCTGCCGACGAGGCAGACCAAGCTTCCGAAGTGCTGGTTTACGCCGACATTCGAGGCATCGAAACCCACGGCGTTTCGAACATGCTACGTCGATACGTCGAATCATTCGGAGAGGGTGGAATCAACCCCACTCCGAAGCCCAAGATCATTCGAGAAATGCCTGCGGCTGCAACGCTCGACTGCGACAAAGGTCATGGGCTGGTTGTCGGTCCGATGGCGATGAACATGGCGATTGAACGAGCCAAGATCTACGGCATCGGGACAATCACAGCGAACAATGGTGTTCACTTCGGTGCAGCGGCCTATCACGCAGCTATGGCTATTCCGCACGGCATGATTGGTGTTTCAATGACCACTGGTGGAATGCAGGTTCTACCGGTTGATGGAGCCAAGCCGATGTTTGGTCTCAATCCAATTTCGATTGCTGTTCCAACGCACAGCGAAGCACCATTTATCTTTGATGCATCGATGAGCTCGGTTGCAGGAAACAAGATCGCTTTGGCAAAACGCCTTGGCGTTGATGTTGCACCGGGTTGGATTGCTGACGCAGACGGCGTTCCGATCATGGAAGAGAGCCCGGTTCCAGATGAATTCTTCATGCTGCCATCTGGTGGAACCCGCGAAGGCGGAGCCCACAAGGGTTCGAGCATGGGCATTTGGGTAGAAATCATGTGTGCGCTTCTCGGATCATCAGGCGCTGGTCCGAATCGTCGAGGCGGTGCTTCCCACCACTTCATCGCATACAACATCGAGGCGTTCGCCGATCTTGAAGAATTCAAGAGCGAGATGGACATCTACATGAACGAGATCAAGAGCACTCCGCCGATTCCGGGTAAAGACCGGGTCGTGTACGCAGGATTGCCTGAACATGAAGAAGAGATTGAACGACGCGCCAATGGAATTCCATATCACCCTGAGGTGATCGACTGGTTCCGCGGAATCACTGGTGAACTCGACATTCCATGGCGACTAACGAACAACTAAATCAGGAGCATCACTATGCCAAAACGAATTAATAAATGTATTGAGTTGCTCGAATCGGGTCAGCCGTTCTATGCGACTCACCCAACCGAGCTAACTTACGACGCTGGTGTGAAAGACTCCCAAACATGGGCCGACATGCTCATGATGGATTTCGAACACCACGCGTTCGACATTGTTGGTCTCACCAACTACATGCGCGGTCTCAAAGATGGTGGCCCAACTCCAAGTGGCCACCTGACACCAACCGTTCTTTGCACACTTCCTTCGAACGCTATTACGCCAGAAGAAGTGCGCTATAACGCTTGGCAGTCACGCCACGTGCTGTCGACTGGTGCGCACGGAATTTTACACACACACACTCGAACTGCTGAATCGGTAAAAGCGTTCGTTCAAACAACTCGTTACCCGTTCCAGAGCATCGAAAAAGATGTGATTGGTGAGGGTCTTCGTGGCTCTGGTGGACAGAAGCCTTCAAACGAAATTTGGGGACTCGACACGGCTGAGTACGCTCGACGTGCAGACCCATGGCCAATGAACCCAGAGGGAGAACTCATCCTCGGACTGAAGATCGAAGACCGTTACTGCCTCGAAAATGTCGACGAAATAGTCGAAGTTCCTGGAATCGGCTTTGCTGAGTGGGGACCTGGAGACATGGGAATGTCGCTTGGTCACCCTGATGCTCATGACCCACCTTACCCGGAAGACATGAACACCGCTCGGGATAAGATCAATGCTGCGCTCACCCGCAAGGGCATTGGCTTCTACGCAAGCTGGGCCGACGACAGCATGACGATGGAAGAGAAAGTTGATTACTCGATCGACGTACTCGGCGTGAAAATGATGGGTGCGACTAAAGAATGGGCTGAGTACGGTCGGAAGAAGACCGGACGAACGATGCCCTGGTAGTCGTTTCATCGACATTCCATGTGTCCCGTAGTGATATTGGACACTACAGGCTGTAAATTGAGTCGAGCTCGTGAAAACGGGCTCGACTCGCGTTTAGACCAAACCGAAACAGTGCACGAATCTCAGGAATTCAGAATATGAAAGTACTTGTAACTGGCGGATCAGGAATTGTGGGTCACTACGTGATCGACGAGCTCTACAAATTGGGCCATGAAGTGGTCAATGCCGACAAGTTCCGTATGACCAGCAATTTGGGACACAGCGGAACAACAGGGCAGTTGGCGAGTGCTGACGCTGCGGTAAGCATGCGGGAAAACTGGTCGAAAATTCCAACATTCTTTGAAGTCGAGATTTCTGACTACGGTCAGGTTATTTCTGCGATGGACGGCTGTGATGCAGTGATCTCACTTGCATCGCGACCCAGTGCCTCCAACTATGTCGAAGAAGACGTTGTTAAAACGAACACGATGTCGATGTGGAACGTATGTCGCGCGGCAGAACAACTCAAAGTGAAGCGAGTTGCACTGGGTTCTTCTTATAACGCTGTTGGAGCGATGGGAACCGCAGCACGTTGGGCTCCGAACGAGGTCAAGCCGCCTGAGTACTTCCCGATGGATGAGAACGTGTACACACGCTCTGAGGATCCATATTCAATCGCCAAATGGTTGGGCGAGGAGATCGGGGAAGCGTTCTCTAGGCGTTCACCCTGGATGGCAATCGCTAGCATGCGGTTCAACGGCATGTGGGACGATGCGTACTTCAGACACCTTCAGGCAAACCCGATCACTGATCCGTGGACTCGTTGTCAGGGATTCTGGACTTACCTTCACATTCGTGATGCTGCACGTGCCTGTGTTCAGTCGGTCGTGAACGAGAACTGGAACGGTCACCACCGATTCTTTCTCAACGCGAAGGACACGATGTTGAACATCCCAACGATGGAAGCAATCAAGACGGTCTATCCCGATGTTCCACTCAAAAAGGAATTCGACGGATTCGAAGCACCGCTTTCGATTCAAAACGTTACTGACGTTATTGGCTGGGAGCCGATCTACTCGTGGCGAGATGAACAGTTCAGTTCGTAAACGACTCGTAAAGACGAACATTGGTTCAATCTGAACAAGCGCCGCACAACGTAAACTAGCGTTATGTGCGGCGCTTTTGTTTATGTATATGTCGGCGGAGTTCGCTACCAAATGATGGGTAGCGGGGTGGAACGCGCCGGAGTCGGCGACCTTATTTCGCGAAGACCTGATCTGGGCTCACGATTCAACATTCGTCCAACTCAGGACGTGGTAACGATCGTCAGTGAAGATGGCCGCCTCATCGCTAAGCCGATGCGCTGGGGGCTAATACCGAACTGGGCCAAGGCCGAAAAGTTACCCCGAAGTACGTTCAACGCCCGAGATGATCGACTAGCTGATTCAGGTATGTGGCGGGGTCCGTTCAAACGAAGCAGGGGAGTCGTTCCAGCAAACGGATTCTATGAATGGAAAAAGCCCGACGGGTCGAAACAGCCAATGTTCATATCGCCCAAAGATGGCGAAATACTCCAATTTGCCGCGGTGTACGACTCGTGGATAAATAAAAATGGTGAAACGATCGATTCGTGTGCCATCGTCACGACGGCTGCGAACGATTTCATGTCGACGATCCACGACCGAATGCCGGCTATCCTCGACGAAGAAACGGTTGCTCTCTGGCTCGATCCATTGACAACCGATTCAAGCAATCTTCAATCGATCATAACGCCCGCTTCAAACGATTTGCTAAAAGCTGTTCCGGTTTCGAAGAGAGTCAATTCTTACAAGAATGACGATCAAGGATTACTCGATGAGGTCGCGATTGACGAGCCCGCGAGCGATCAGAGGCAGTTAGGCTTGTTCAACGAACAATCCGAATAGTTTCTCTCTCAACCATGCAAACTCCACAAGACCCATCTGAAGAACAGCAAAACGAACCATCTGCCGACGATCTCGTGAACAAGGTTTACGGTCCTTCACAGACCGATATAGATCGTTCTTGGGACGGTTATGAAACCGGTGGCAGCAGCCAGAAGCTTGGTGGATTGGTTTGGAAATCGACCATCGTAATCGTTTCTCTTGTCATTTTGGCTTCGATGTCTATCGGAATACTGGGACCCCTTCTTGGTGGTGACAACAATTCGTCGCAACCGGCACCGCCCGAACGTATTTCAGCGGAAGTTTTGCGAGTAATCGACGGTCGTACGATTGTTGTGGATGCTGGCGATGGCGAACAGACAGTGCGACTTATTGGAATTGAAACCAAGCCGTTCGGTGATCCGTTCCACGACTTCGCGCAACAGGTGACCGCAAACTGGATTGACGGGAAAACTGTTCTATTAGAGCCGGACCAGCGTGAGGGAGACGATCAGGGTCGTATCATGCGGTATGTATTCCTCGACACTGTCATGATCAATGCTGCGCTGATCTTGAACGGGTTAGGTACGTCCCTGACTGAATATCCCAATATCCGCTACGACGGTTATTTGGCAGATATGGAGCGTCAAGCTCGTGAGTCGGGTGCTGGTATCTGGGACGAAAGATTCAAATCGGATGGTGATACCGCTGATTCAGAAGTTCGGCTCCGATTCCACGGCAAAGAGAGCACGATAGCCGGTTGATTACACCGAGTGCGTCGCAGGATAGCCGCTCAACGCAGCGTTTCAGATCGGTGATTTCAAATCCGTCGTTTCGACGTCTTTGGGGGATCGGTATTGCTTCCACGACGATGCGCTGGATGGAGACCGTGGCTCTAGGTATTTTTGTTTTCGAACTTACTGGATCGCCGTTTTGGGTAGCAGTGGTCGGATTTCTGCGCATGATTCCCATGTTGCTACTTGGCCCAACGATCGGGTTGATATCGGATCGTGTGAACCGCAAGATTTTGATGGGAACTACTCTCGGAACACTCTCAGGCGTGTACGTGTTCATGGCTTTGTTGGTCATAAGCGGGCGGATCGAACTTTGGCATATATGCATAGGTGCCATGCTCGCAGGGGTGATGTGGGCAACAGATTTCCCTGTACGCCGAGCGATGATCGGCGACGCCGTTGGTCAGGACCGCATCTCCACCGCGATTGGCATCGACATGGCGAGCAGTAACTTTTCTCGCGTGATTGGCCCTCTCGGCGCTGGCGCATTTTTAGCCACACTTGGAGTTGAAGCTGCTTATATCACTGGAGCAGTCTTATTCGCCATTGGATCGATGTTGGCGTTTTCGCTGCCTCAGGTTGAACACGTTCGTAATCCAACCGGCAGCAGCGGTGGGTACTTCGCAAATCTCTCAGAAGGCCTAAAACACGTCAAAGCCGATCAGATAATCGTAGTCACGCTGATCATCACAATCGTGATGAATATCTTTGGCTTTCCGTATCAGCACATGGTTCCGGTTATTGGTGCTGAAACATTGAAAGTTGGGCCACTTCTTATCGGAGTACTTCTCGCAACGGAAGGTCTTGGAGCAACAACAGGTTCGCTCGTGGTCGCTTTGAAGGCACGACCGGGTGGGTTTACTAAGATCTACTCAATCGGATCGGTGCTATTTCTCCTAGCGATACTAGCTTTCTCATTGGCTCCGTCTTTCTGGATGGCACTACCTATTCTTCTAATTGGTGGCTTTTCGATGTCAGGATTCGCGACGATGCAGAGCATTATCGTAATCACGTCTACACCGACAGAAATTCGAGGTCGGGTACTTGGCGTGCTGGCTGCGTCGATTGGAACTGGTCCGATCGGAGCATTGTTGGTCGGCGGGTTGGCAGTTTGGTGGGGAGCAAGCAACGCTGTGACCGCAATCGCAGTTGTAGGTCTTGGTCTCACAATTATTTCGTTGCTGATCTGGCCGTCGTATTTACGAGGTGTTGTGAACATGCGCACAGTGAAGTCAGACATACGAGATTGAGGACGAAATAACTTGGCAGTGCAAGCCAACAAGACATACTCGCTGGTCGCACTCGATATCGATGGAACGATGATCGGTGAAGATCGGCTAATAAAACCAGAGCTTGTTGAAGCTATTCAGCGCGTTCAGAGTGCGGGAGCTGTGGTGTCGGTTTCAACTGGCAGAACTTTCAAGCCTGCGTTGAGAATCGCTGAACAAGCAGGGGCGGCAGGCCCGGTCATTTGTTTCCAAGGGGCGATGACTTACGATCAACTCACGAAAAAAACGATCCGACATGAGCGACTCGATCAAGATGTGACCTCGAAGGCAATTACCGCACTCGTGTCGGTCGTGCCAGAGGTGATGATGTTCCTAGGTGACGACGTTTGGGTCGAGAAACGATCCGAGTGGACCAATGCTTATGGAGAGCGAATGGGCGTCTCAATCCGTGACACCGACTCACTGATCAGCATGGGCGACAAAAAACCAACGGCAATCGTGGGTGTCGGCGAGCCTAGTATTGTCGAGCCTCTAGTGGAGAAGCTTCACTCACAACTCAACGGCTCTGCTTTAGTCACCCACTCGCTACCCATGTTCTGCGAAGTAGAAGCAATCGGGGCTGGCAAAGATCTTGCAGTTGAGCATCTTGCGAACCTCTTGAATATTAGTCGTGATGGAGTAATCGCAGTCGGGGACGGCAAGGGCGATCAATCGATGATCGAATGGGCGGGGCTAGGCGTGGCGGTTGAAGGTGGTCATCCCGACGCAATACGGTCGGCAGATCAGGTAATTGGCATTCCTGAGAGATCAGGACTGGTAAATTTCCTGAACGATCTCTTGAACGCAGGTAAATTCGGTCCACCCAATTAGAGCGGTAATTTATATCGACCAAAATTCAGGCACTTAGGTAGGGATTCTTGAAAGACGTAATCGTACTCGGCGGACTCAATATGGACTTGATCGTGGATACCCCGCGCCTCGCTGGTCCAGGCGAAACGGCGGAAGGCACACGGTTCTACACCACCCCAGGCGGTAAAGGCGGTAATCAGGCCGTTGCTGCAGCACGTCTTGCTCAGAGTCCTGGGTCGGTGAAGATGGTCGGGCGGATAGGTGATGACAGCTTCGGCGAGGAGATGGCTCAGTTCATGCGGAACGAAGGCATCGACACCGGGTTGCTACGTAGGACCGAAAATATTGCATCAGGAATCGCAGTTATTTTCATACTGCCCGA
>JABIHL010000062.1 GCA_018649665.1 Chloroflexota bacterium
GGGAAGTGGGTGTCGTAGCAAATTTCGATGCCGAACCGGATTTTCGGATGACTAAATATGGGCAGATCGTCGCCGTGTCGCCAGGTGCCAATCTCGGTGGTTGGTACGTGGGTCTTTCGATACTTTCCCTCGATTCCGATTGGCGAAATCACAAGCTGGGTGTTGTAGACGATGCCTGATGAATCACGTTCGAGAAGACCTACTAAGAACCAGATACCGTGTCGCTTTCCGATGGCTTCGAGTGCGTTCGTAGTTTCGCTTGGAATTTCTACTGTTGGCGGAATACGAGTGCCGTTTGCCGGATCACCTGATCGCTCGCTGGTGTTGTATCCGCAGACCGACAATTCGGGGAAGCAAGCAATATCTGCGCCCTGCCCGACCGCATCGCCAAGCAGCCGATCTATCGAGGCAAGATTGCCCTCGATGTTGCCCACAACCGACGTCATCTGTATCGCCGCTATCGTCACGTCCTGCAAGTAGCCACTCCGGTGATCACGTTCTAATGGAAATTAGGGAGAATCGTACATCAGATATGACATGAACAAGAATCAATGACGAGTCAAAAATATCGAGATCAAATTTCGAAATCTCGTTTACGCACCAATGTTTCAGGCGTATCTTGTGCGGCACGCCGACGGACACATGTGCTCACATGTGATGCAGTCCGCTTGAGACCAACCAACCGAGAGAACACCCCCAACCCATGCTCGAACATTTTCATGTTGCTGAAGAGGACGAAGTTCGGATCATGCCGGATGCTCTTCGCAAGACCGTCAACGAACTGTTTCTGAAGATCGGTTTCTCCAAGCAGGACGCATGGCAGGCGACCGACGTGTTGCTGCTGTCCGATACTCGTGGGGTCGATACCCACGGCGTTTCGAACATGATGCGTCGCTACATTGCTGGTGTAGCTGAAGGCTTCATCAACCCGACTGCGAACTGGACGATCACCCGAGAAACCCCGACCACCGCGAACGTTGATTGCGATCAAGGACTCGGCATCGCCGTTATTCCTCAGGTCATGGAATTGGCGATCGAAAAGGCCAGCGACACCGGCATTGGTGCGATCACGATGGGCAACGGTCGGCACGCCGGGATGATCGCCTACCACGCAATGATGGCGCTTCCTCACGACATGATTGGCTACGCGATCACGGCAGGCGGCCAAAGCATGCCGCCTACATTTGGAGCAGAGCCCCGTCTAGCTCCTAATCCTCACGCTTGGGCAGTACCCGGCGACAAAGAGCCGCCGTTTGTTCTCGATATTTCTTCTTCATCGGTGGCTGCTAACAAGATCGAGCTCCTACGTCGAATGGAATCGTTGACTATCCCAGGAATCATGGCAGATGCGGATGGCAATCCGATCATGGACGAACGAGAAATTCCGCCCGACAATATCGTGCTGCCAAACGGTGCAACCCGAGAACTTGGTTCTCACAAGGGTTATGGCCTGAGCGCAGTTGCTCAGATTTTCGGCGGAATCCTTTCCGATGGAGCGTTCGGCCCTTACGAAGGCGGGCACATGTCGCACTTTGTCGCCGCTTACTCAATCGAGGCGTTCACCGATGTTCAACGATTCAAGGAGTCGATGGACGATTTCATGAAGTACCTCCGAGAAACCCCGCCAGCACCGGGTCACGACCGCGTTTATTACGCGGGTCTGCCCGAGCACGAAGAATCGATCGATCGTCACGAACGTGGCATTCCGCTTCACCACGAAGTGGTCGAATGGTTCGATTCCGCAACCGACGAATTCGATCTCTCACCACTGGAACGATAGGAAGTACAAAAACTATGCTTGAACACTTTCACGTTCCTGAAGCAGACCGAGTGATGATCCGTCGGGAGGATCTTTTCAAGACCACTGCCGATATTTTCGAAGCGACGGGCATGTCACGCGAAGACGCTGAACTGGCGTCTGACGGTCTGGTCACCGCCGATGTTCGAGGATGCGAGACTCACGGCGTTTCGAACATGCTGCGTCACTACGTACAGGCGTTCGCTGAAGGGAAGATCAATGCGACTCCAGATTGGAAGATCACCAAAGAGACTTCCGCCGTCGCAACGATAGATGCCGACAAAGGACACGGATTGGTTATTTGCCCAAAGGCGATGGATGTAGCAATCGAGAAGGCCAAGAAGGTCGGTATCGGTGCAGTGACGATCCACAACAGCAACCACGCGGGGATGATGGCGTACCACGCGATGCGGGCGATGCCGCACGATATGATCGGCTACGCGATCACTGGTGGCGGTGCAGTAATGGTTCCTACTTACGGGGCCGAACCCAGAGTTGGAGCAGTGCCGCATGCTTGGGCGGTTCCTGCCGACAAGATGCCGCCGTTCGTTCTGGATATTTCTTCTTCATCGGTTGCTGCCAACAAAATCAATCTGCTGAGACGTACCGGTGCCCCCCTCTTGCCGGGATTGCTGGCTGACGAAGATGGCAATCCGTTGATGGAGGAGCAAGAAGTTCCCGATACAACACGATTACTTCCGTGGGGATCGACCCGCGAGCTTGGTTCGCATAAGGGCTACGGAATGGCCGTTATCGGACAGGTTTTCTCGGGGATTTTATCTGCGGGACTCTTTGGAATAAGCGTTCCACCGGGTAACGGATCGCAGTTCGTGGCGGCGTTCAGTATCGATGCGTTCCGAGATGTTGCCGAGTTCAAAGGCTCGATGGACGAGTTCTTGACCTACTTGGTCGATACGCCGCCAGCTAAGGGTCACGATCGGGTCTACTACGCGGGCCTTCCCGAACACGAGGAGACCGAACTTCGTGAGAAGAACGGAATTCCTCTTCACCGCGAGGTTATCGAGTGGTTCGATTCAGAGACCAATCGGCTTGGACTGGAGTCCATTGGACGGATTTAGT
This sequence comes from Chloroflexota bacterium, assembly GCA_018649665.1. GTDB lineage: Bacteria > Chloroflexota > Dehalococcoidia > Lucifugimonadales > Lucifugimonadaceae > Lucifugimonas. The sequence continues at coordinate 2,879 of JABIHL010000062.1, forward strand.
CCCGAGTCGCGTTTGACTCAAGTGAAGGCGCACCGACGATTTTGCCGACACGCCTGCGTTACCTAAATGGCCGCTCGCTCTAGCTCGATTACGTCGAGTTCGTTCGCGTCGAATTCGTCGTCATCGAAGTCAGGTTCGTCGGTCTCGTCGACCTCGTCTAACACAGCTACTGGCTCCAATTGAGGAGTCACTACTACGTCATTTTCAAGACCAACCGGCTGTTCGATTGAGCCGTTCGACCTGATCGATCGAGAGTTGATCGTGTAGCCGCACGTAATACAGCTAAGGAACGATCCGAAGTTATCGGAACCTAATTCGACAGTTCCATCTTTGCATCGTAGGCAAGATTTGAAATAAAGCACCGTTACGCCTCCAGTTGTCAGAGCGGACACGGCGGACACCGTGGCCAATTCGCTTCCGCTTGCGGTACAAGCACACAGCGAACGGGCGGCATCCTATCCGGTAACGGTTATTTAGTCGTAGGTGCTTTTTGTACGCGTTTTTGCGAGTTTTGGGAATCTTCACTAAATCGCTGATTCGACTGAATCAAAAACCAGCAGATTTGGTTCATGAAGTTAGAAGGCATCGGCGTGGCGCAGGAATATGCTTCACTCCAGACTCGGCACAATCTGCGTACCCAACACGCAATCTGCACGCCAGCAAATCGGTCACAGAATTCGGAGACAATATCTAATGGCTAAGCTCTACATTCTCGGAGCAGGTACACCGACCCCAACTCCCACTCGATTCGGCTCGGCGTACGTTCTCGAAATCGAGGGCGAGAAAATTATGATCGATTGCGGTCCAGCCACGACTCACAAGCTCGTGCAGTCTGGACTTTGGCCACTCGATATCGACTACATATTCTTCACTCATCACCATTTCGATCACGACATCGACTACCCGTGCTTCCTGCTGACACGATTCGATCAATCGATCGGCAAAGAAAACCAACTACAGGTGTTTGGCCCAACCCTCACAGAGAAAATCACAGAGGGCGTTATCGGCGAGAACGGCATCTTCTCGCACGACTGGAAGGCTCGGATTTACCACCCTCTATCGCAAAAGGTTTACATCAACCGGGGTGGAGTTCTTCCTCGAAAAGCACCCAAGATTCTCGCTCGCGACGTAGGGGTTGGAACGGTTTACACCGGCAACAATTTCGAAGTGACCTCAGCGAATGCCGAGCACGTTCAGCCTTACTTGGATTCACTCGCCTACCGAATCGAAACGAAGTCGGGTAAGTCGGTTGTGTTCACTGGCGACACCCAGCCGTGTCAGTCGGTTATCGATTTGGCGAAAGACGCTGACGTTTTGTTGTGCATGTGCTGGGACGACCAGGAGTGTATGGATCACGATGGTGAGTCGCCGGGTCAGGGCGGTACTTTGGGGGCGGCGCGCATGGCAGAAGAGGCCGGCGTAAAGAAGTTGATTCTCGTTCACATGGGTCCGAACATATCGCAGCACGGCGTGCTCGAAAAGGGAATCGGTGACATTCGAGAGGTCTACAGCGGACAGGTCATTTACTCCGAAGAGTTAATGGCAATCGACATCTAGGTGCCAGTGGCACGTTTTCTGTCGGACAACCGGTTGCACCCTAATTGCATCTAGCGATCAATGATGCAGAGGTCTTAATCGCGGCTGCCATCAATCAGTTTCTCTATTGATGATGTCTTTGCACTCGCTCCACAGCTAACCAGTTAGCTCGTGAAATATCGAATCGGCTGTCTTCGTAATTCGATTCGAAGCGGGTGAGTCACCTGTGTGTCGATCTTTAGCCACTCAGGACTTCTCCTCACACACCAAATTCTCAGTGATGTTTCACGAATCTAAGCGAAAGCTTATTTCTGTTGGATGCGCTGGTGGCTGGAATCGACGCAGAATCGTTCTTGGTAAAGCTCGCATCACATTAGTCACTTGGGTTGGAGCGAGATCGGTCATGATCTTCGCACGGAAAATCTTAGTGGAGGAATTTGGTCATGGAATACAACTCACCCGCAGCGATTTACTCAGGGTTGATCGCCGGCGCAATAATGCTGATCCCGATTTACCTCGGGCGAATGATGATGCCAGAGCAGATGAAGATGGATCTTCTGAAGATGCTCGGCACGATGATGATGCCTGTAGGCGGCATGACATACGGAATCGGTTTGATGATCCACGCAGTGATGAGCATCGTATTTGCTTCAGCTCACGCAGCGTTCTATTTATGGCTCGATATCGATAGCAGCTTCGCAATCGGAATCGTCTTCGGACTCGTTCACTTCATCGGCACAGGTATGTTCTTCGGAATGCTCAGCTCTTCCCTCCATCGAGGGATTCGAGACGGTGCAGTTGAAGCCCCCGGTTTCTTCGCTCTAAAACTTGGCGGAGCCACAGCGATGGGTGCGCTAGTAGTGCACATCATCTTCGGACTGGTAGTCGGCGGACTCTACGAATCGTTTTCGTAGGATCGTCGTAAATTAGCGAATAACGATAAAAAGCCTTGATTCCTTTGTTGGAGTCGAGGCTATTTTTTCGGTCAGATCGGTTTGAATTCGGCGCACGGCCGGGGATTAGCCGTGGCTTCAGGTGCCGTGACCGTAGAGCTGAGCTCTGACGGACAACCACTTGAAGAATAGGAACTTCTTTTGTTCGATTAGGACTGCTGCGGCTTTTGAGGCAAGGTTTTTCGAGATAAGAATCTCGACGCCCTTCTCTTTCACCGTTTGGTAAGCCGTTTTATTGGCTTTCTTAGCATAGGTATCGACCGATACCGAAGCGTGACCGCCTCAGCCGAGTCCGGCGAGATAATCGAGAGCGACAGGCCGTTCACGGCGGTCTAGGTACTCTCGGGCTGCATCTGTTATCAGAAGTTCCAAATTATTCCTCGTCGAGTCGAAACTCGGCCAGATATGTTCAGCAGTGTCAAAGTGACGTTCCACAGAATCGATTCTGTTGTTCGATGCTAACGGCTTCCCAATCGATTCATCGTTTTCGGCTGTCCAGCGGCTATGTGAGCTCCCGTTTCATCTGATCGAGTCCCATTGGTCCGAGCTTCAGCGCTCTGTTGTGCCAATCCTTTAGATCGAAATCGGTACCAGCTTTTTGCTTTGCTGATTCACGAGCTTCGAGCCAAACGCGCTCCCCTACTTTGTAGCTAATCGCCTGACCGGGAATTCCCAAGTAGCGATCAACTTCTGAAGCTACGAAATCGGCCGGGAAGTGAACTCGTTCTTTCATGAACTCCAGAGCGAGATCACCCGTCCAGACTTCACCGGGGTGAAACTCTGAATGTCTAGGAATCTTGAAGCCAAGATGCATTCCGATATCGACAATCACTCGCACGCTTCGCAGTGCTTGGGCGTCGAGCATTCCCATGTAGTAATCAGGGTTTTCGAGATATCCGAGTTCACCCATAAGCCGCTCGGCATATAGTGCCCATCCTTCCGCGTGACCCGACGTCCCGGCGAGCAGTCGTTGGAACCTCGATAGATCATCAGTCATCGCTACGTTTGTGGCTATCTGAAAGTGATGACCGGGAACACCTTCGTGGTATGCAATCGACACTTCGCGCCAGATCGGAAATTCGGTTTTCCCGCCGGTGGGATACCACGTTCTACCCGGTCGGGAGAAATCTTCCGATGGCCCGGTGTAGTACATGGCCAACGCCCCACCGGGAGGTGAAATCAGTGCTTCGATCCTGCGAACGGGATCGAGAATGTCGAAATGAACGCCGTCCATCTCTTCGATTGTTTTGTCTTGAAGATCCTGCATCCACTGGCGAAAGTTATCTTCGCCTATAATCATTTTTGCGGGGTCGGTTTCGAGCAGCTCAACCGCCTCACCTATCGAAGCACCCGGCTTGATACGTTCGGCTGTTTTGGTCATTTCCGACCGCACCCATTCGAGCTGTTCCCAACCCCATTCGTAGGTCTCACGGGGATCGATCTCGGCTCCAAGATATCCTTTTGCGGAAAGCACGTATCGATCGCGCCCTACGCCATCGATGGAAGTAGCGTCGGGCAAGTACGACTCACGGAGGTACTCGCCCATTTTGTCGTACGCCTCGGTAGCGGACGCCGAGGCATTTTCGATTCGTGTACTGAGCGAATCGTTGTTGATATCAGAAGCAGCGAGAGCGTTTACAAGCGAGTCGAAGAAAGGCGAATTGTCGCCATTCCCTGCCCAGGCTTCGCACTGCTCGGCGGTGCCGTTGACTTGTCGTTCCGACGTGACCAATCCCTCGGCACGACCTATGTCGAGGGTTTCTCGGTATCCCGCAAGCGCACCGCCAATTTTCTCCATTCGAGAAGCGATGTTCTCCCACGCTTCGACAGAGTCCTGCGGCATCAGATCGAACACCGATCGAATGCTCTGTACAGGCGAGAACAGCACGTTCATATCGCGAAGATGTTCACGTGATTCGAACTGCTCGTGCGAAAGCGTTGCTTCGTCGATAAACGTGTCTTTGCAAATCCGTTCGCGATCGTTGGTTGGCTCGGCGGCTTCCATCGCTCTGAGCGCTGTCAGACTTTCCGCGTGAAACGCCTCGGCCGCTTCGGGCGAATAGTCGTTCATCAGGTGATCGTGCCCGCTGACGCCCATGTAGGTCGCTGACGTCGGATGATGTTTCGCCACGGTGTCGATGAACCCGTCGGCGATCTCGAAAACTCCAGCCATGATCGTATTATTCTCCGTGCTCGGCGCCGCTAATTAGTAGAAATTAGTCGACCCGTTTGTATAGAAATCCGCCGAGTCTGAACGACTCTGCTTTGCCACTCAAATCAAGTGTGAACTCGGCGAGTTCGCCAGCCCCCCGACCACCAACCGTTCGGAACGAATTTGCGGCGCTCACCGCAGGATCAGAAGCCAGTCCTGCTGGGCCATGAAGTGTGTAGTCGCCCTTGCGAGGAGCACCAAGCACGAAGCCAGATTCGCCGTAAGCGACATCGACGTACGCACCGGGTTCTGCCCAGTACCTGCCGGTGTACTTTGCCGCATCACTTTCGGAAACGTCGGTGAACGGCGTTTCTTTGAGTTCGGGCAATGGGCCCAATTCTCGAATCACAAGTTCAGCTATGTCTTCGGCAAGAACGTAGGGAGTTGGTGCTGGCCAGATATTCGCCAATATAACTACGCCTGTCTGCGCAGGAATGCTGAACACCATATTGGATGCGTAGCCCTGAATGCCACCGCCGTGATTGTGAAGCACCAGATCGTCACGTCGATTCATGCGCCACGATATTGCTTGGCCGTTCGACCAGTCGTTCGAGAGATAGACCGCACGATGCATTTCGGCGAGCGTCGAAGCCGATAGCACTTTGGACGGATGGGTTTGACGACCCGAGGTGAACTGGAACGACATCCACTTGGCGAGGTCTTCAACATTTGAGTGAAGCTGTCCTGCTGCAGATATGCCTTGAAGCGATGCATAAGGGGCGTCACGAAGATCCGATTCGCCCGGAAGAGGATGGCTGTACCCGTTGGCTTTCAATTCAGCCTGATCAGCATCCAAATCGAATCGAGTATTGGTGAGTCCAAGCGGGTCCGTGATTTCTTCGTAAATGTACTGCTCGTACGGCAGTCCACTGAGTTCCTCTATGACATGCCCGAGAAGCCCTACCGCTAGGTTCGAGTACTTCCACTGGCTATCTTGTGGAATGACGACGTCGATATCGGAGAGATTGTCGAGCAGCTCTTCACCTGTTGGGAACGATGGCGCGTTCCAGTCGGTAAGCGGATGTTCGGTACGCAACCCAGAGTAGTGCGTCATCAGTCTGCGCAGAGTCACACCTTCTAGTGTTCCTCGAAGTGCGTTGGCGATAGTGAAATCAGGCATGTGAACGAGCAGTGGATCATCAAGTTCAAGCTGACCCAGATCTCGCAATTGCAATATCGCTGTGCCGGTGAACGTCTTCGTGATCGAAGCGACCCGAGAGATTGTTTGCGCAGTTGGCGGCTTGTCTGCACCTACTGCCTGCGTACCAAACGAGTAGTAGCCGACTAGAGAATCGCCACGGACGACTCCGATCGAGAGTCCGGGGACACGGTCTTGAGTCATTGACGCTGAAGCGAGCTCAGCGATTTTTGATTCCAGTGCAGATAGATCGTTACCGCTAGCCAACAGAGCCCCCAAACCAAGCTTAAATAAAACGACACCTAATAATAGGTGTCGCTAGATTACTTCCACAGCAAGCTATATGGGAGCGTTTTGAGCTCTCAGAACCATTGCCATTAGGCTGATTTCGGTGCTGCTTTTGCCTGTGCGGCCTTCACGAGTTGCTCAATAAGCTGGAACACTTGCTTCTCGTACATCCTCATACGGTCTTCGATACCGCGCTCCGTTGTGCGTTTTACACGGATCGTCTGCTTGATTCCGTCTACGCTCTGAAGGGCAGTCTGATAGTCATCTTCGAGATCACTTAATGCGATTTTCAGATCCTTATTGAAGGCAGTGCCATCAGCATCCGGGTTCTGATTGAGCATGTCTTGTTTCGCATCTTCGAACTCAATCTTGATTCCATCGGCGTGTCGCTTTTTGTTGTCGATCAAATCCTGGTATTTATCAAGCTGGGCGAGAAGATCGTTTTTCTCTTTGCTGACATTTCTCAACTCAGCAACACGTGGTTCGATCTTAATCATGATGCCGCTGACTTGTTCGGCTACGAATGCGCTGCGAGTCGGTTTACCAGTCTTCCCGGTTTTACCGAGGTGGGTCATGAGAGAGTGGATTCTTCGGTCGTCTGTCCAGTGCGCCATGGGTTGTGTATGTGCTCCCGCGGGATTAGCCGCAACTTACGTAACTGTTATCAGCAGACAAGGAGGAATTGATATCTCCATTTTCGCTAACAAACGTGCTCGCCGTCACTGTGTAGGTTCCAATTTGACTAGGAGGAATGTCCTATTGCGGTATTTCTTCTGCGACTAGGGGAAAGTCACATGTACCATCCATTCAGGGCTATCTCACGACACGTAAATCGAACTCGCGCGTTGTAGATATGATCTTCGTTTATGATCACGCCTACAAATAATTTCGGGGACATTGGCAAGAATATGAAAATCACCGACATCACTATCGATGTGATCGAACGAAACACCGTCTCGGTACGGGTTCAAGATGAGAGAAGTGATCTTGGTGGCACAACTACACAAGGTGTACTCAGGGTTCAAACCGATGCCGGCATCGAAGGGCACGCTTTCGTTGGCGATCAGGGCGCAGATTCGTCGCAGCGTATGGCATCGATCATCAAAATCCTAAAACCAGCGATGATGGGGCGCGAACCGTCGGATCGAGAGTGGCTGTGGAATCAACTTTCGGTGATAGCTGGTCACGGTTCGGCTATCGAGCCGGTATGGGCTCCCCTCGACGTTGCACTGTGGGATATCGAGGGCAAGTCGGCAGGTCAACCAATTCACAAACTGCTCGGCACTGCACGTAACGAAGTCCCTCTATACGCCACGTATCCACCTCGACATGGAACTGTTGAAGGTTTCGTCGATGAGGCTCTTCAATTGAAGGATGAAGGATTTAGAGCGTACAAGATTCACCCCGGACCTCTCCACTACAAGCAGGCAGCTATCGCCGCCGCGAAGGTGAGAGAAGCTGTTGGCGATGAAATGACATTAATGCTCGACCGCAACCACGGTTATACGTTCAGAGAGGCTCTCTACGTTGGGCAAGCTCTCGATGAGAACGACTACTTTTGGTACGAAGATCCGATCCCAGCAAACGACATAGAGTCGATCACCGAGCTATCGAATCGGCTCGATACCCCGTTGAACATGAGCGACACGACTGGCTTCCTGTTCCACGAAGCAGCAAGCTTCCTTCAGAACAGCACAACTCGACTAATACGTGGAACGGTTCGTAAGATCGGAATCACCGGTCTTAAAAAACAGATGTCGATGGTCGAAGGGTTCCACAAGATTTGCGAAGTTGGACTAGCCGGTAATTCGGCGCTTAACGCAGCGAACCTGCACGTAATCATGTCGTCGATGAACTGTACTTACTTCGAATACTGGCTTCCGAAGGAAGTTCATCAGTGGGGCGTAAAAGAGCAACTGAAGATTAATAAGAACGGAAACCTCGACGCTCCGACGGGGCCCGGTCTCGGAATAGAACTCGACGAAGAGTGGATCACTGCGCACAAAGTTGCCACTCTTTCTTGAAACAATACCTGCCCACACGGCGTATGCTTTCGCAATGAAATCAGCAGTGTCCAGTCAAGCAGTCGAGAGCACCACGCCGAACATCGACGGATTCGAGATAAAACGACGTCCGATTGTTGGCTTTGGACTACTAATGTCGTCAATCATTGGCTCGCTTGCCGTATTGATTTATTTCGGTGCTTGGGCATCGTCCGACCGTATCGAAAATCGAGCACTTGCAGCCGGTGTTCCCGAATCTCAAGCAGAGGGCAAATGGTGGGAAGACGGACTCATGCTCGCCTGTCCGCTTCACTAGCAATTAACCATGCGAAACGCAGCACTTTGGTTTGATAGACGCTTCGGCCTCGAAGAACACACAATCGCTCACTATGCATGGGTGATAGTAGCGATCGCGGGCGTCGTACAAATGGTCGGCGCTGCGATTCGCATGGCGTTCGGGGTGCTTATTGATCCGCTTGTAGAAACGTTTGGCTGGACGCCCGGTTCTATCGGTCTTGCCTATGCTCTGATGTCTATCGTCACTGCTTTGGCATCCCCATTGGGCGGATACCTTGGAAACCGGTTCGGTGCACGTCGAACGATGATGGCAGGTACGGTTCTTTTCTTCATTGGAATGATGTGGACTTCTCAGACTCAACAAATCTGGGAGTTGTACGTTGCCTACGGAATCGTTTTTGGTATTTCTCAGGCGTTGCTTCTAGTTCCGGTAGTACCTGCCGTCGCATCGTGGTTCAGGCGGCATCTCGGTCTTGGCACCGGAATTATGATGGTGTCGTGGAGCTTGGGTCCAGCGCTTGTGGTTCAAGTATTAGCAGTGCTTTTCGAAAACGTCGGCTGGAGTCAGGCATTCGTGATCGTTGGAGTGGTCGGAACAGGCACGCTGATATTCATTTTGCTGTTCTTCAAGAACACCCCTGAAGACGCCGGAAAAACGGCTTACGGAACCTACAAAACCGATAATCCGCTAATGACCAGCGGCAACGTGTTCGTCTCGACCCAGAAGGAATTTCAGGGGTTCGTGTACAAAACGAACGCATTCTGGAATTTGATCAATATCCACTTCCTTGGGTGCGTCGGACACGCCGTAATACTGGTCGGAATCATCCCGCTCGGTATTTCAAAGGGGCTTGGACCACTGACTGCTGCCGGTGTTCTGACAACTATTTCGATAGTCAGTGTTGCGACTCGATTCGGAGCTCCCGTGCTGTCTGAACGCATGAGCCCGAAAATTGTCATGTTCATCTCGTTCTTCGGCCAGGGCGTTGGCGTATTCCTTTTGCTCACAGCCAACTCGACGCTCGACTTCTACATCTTCGCTGTGGTTTGGGCGATTCCTTACGGGGGTGAAGGCACAGCGTTCCCGGTATTGATTCGAAAGTACTTCGGACACACTCCCATGGGCACGACTTACGGATGGCAACTACTTGGTGCAGGACTCGGCATGGCTCTCGGCGGAGTCATCCCCGGCATCGTGTTCGACATCACGGGAACGTACACATGGGCGATTATTTTGTCGGCGGTATTCAGCCTCGCTGGGTCAATTGCAATTCTTCTTCTCGAGAACACGAGAAGGCAGTTGATACCAAACTGGCCCGAGATGGAAGCGAAGCCTACTTCCGGCGAAGTTTCGTCTGCCACGATTGGTAGTGCCGAACCGGGCATTGCTGGTGGGAACTGATTCGTTGACAGCAAGAAGTGGACATGGTTCATCAGAAATACTTAGCGGCCGATCGATAATCGATGACCTAGGAGTCACTCCGCTAATCAACGCTGGCGGACCCAACACTAAGAATTCTGGTTCACGACCTCGACCAGAAGCCATCGCAGCAATGGAAGCGATGAGCGAAGTGTTTGTCGATATGGACGAACTATTACTCGCAGCCGGTGAACGGATCGCTGAAATTACTGGTAACGAGGCAGCGACGATTACGTCGGGGGCATCGGGTGGCTTAGTGGTTCAAGCGGCCGTCGCTATGGCAAAAGGCGATCCTGACCGGATTGCACAACTTCCTATCACCAGTGGAATGCCAAGCGAGTTAATCATCCAGCGTGGGCATCGGTTTATTTACGACCACCTATATCTCGCACCCGGCTCTAGATTTGTTGAAGTTGGTCGCCCCAACGACTGCACCATAGATGAAATCGAAGCTGCGATTACGGCAGAGACTGCCGGACTAATCCACCTTGAGTCACCATTCAAGAGTCATGTCGCTGTTCCTCTAACCGATCTAGCAGAACTAGCTCACAATCACGGACTTCCCGTGCTAGCCGATTGTGCGTCTATGCTGCCGCCCCGCATAAATCTAACTAGGTTTACAAGCCAAGGTGCCGATCTCGTTAGCTTCTCAGGGGGCAAAGCTGTTCGTGGTCCCCAGAGCACAGGATTCCTTGTAGGTAAGCCTGAATGGATCGAATACGCACGGTTGAATAATGCACCCAACCTCGGTGTGACTCGGGCCCAGAAGGTTTCCAAAGAAGAGATCGCAGGGTTGCTTGCCGCTCTTGAGGCGTTCACGAGTATCGATGAAGAAGCTGAAACCAAAAACTATCGAGCGCAGATGAATTTCGTCGTTGACCAGATCGCCGAAATTCCCGGAATAATGGCCAAAATCGAGCACAATTACGACCACTACATCCCGCACGCGGTGGTAACGTTCGCCGAAAACTGGAAAGGTCCCAGCTACACAGACATCGCCGATCGCATGAAGGCCGCCGAACCACGTGTATACGTGGCGGTCGACTACCGTGATCCAGTAAAGAAAATGTGGATTGACCCGCTGAATCTTCAAGATGGCGAGGTTGAAATTGTTGCCGATCAGTTCAGAAAAATATTGATCGACGGCGCTTCAGGCAAATAGCACTAAAGCACAAGCAGATAACTACTAGCGAATCGAAGAGGTACTTAGGTTTTGGCACGCATCGCAGGCAAGCACGCACTTCTCAAAATGTTCGAAGCAGAAGGTGTCGAATACATGTTCGGCAACCCCGGCACGAGCGAAGCACCAATGATGGCAGTGATGGATCAATATCCATCGATTGAATATGTGCTGGTGCTGCAAGAAGGGGTGGCTGTCGGATTAGCAGAGGGCTATGCCCGCTCAACCGGCAAAGTTCCGCTCGTAAGCCTTCACATCGACAATGGAATGTCGAACGGTTTGTCGCTAATGATCGACCAGCTCTACGGTGGAACCCCAATGGTCATGACCGCCGGGAACAAGGACATCAGGAAGCTCGCTCCGGGTCGATCCGATCTTGCTGATATGGCGCGCCCGTACGCAAAGTGGAGCACCGAGATAACTCACGCCGAGCAAGTTCCTTCGGTAATACGCCGCGCTTTTCAAGAGGCACGAACAGCCCCGACTGGACCTACATTCGTTGCGATGTCGGCAAACGCGTTCGATGACGTTGCTGAAATGGACCTCATACCGTCTGCCCCTGTAGATATTTCGCCGTCGGCAGACCCCGAGCTTATTGACCAGATATGCGGACTTGTGGCTGGCGCAGATCGCCCGATTCTTATCGTTGGTGATCGTGTTTCTGATACCAACGGCACGGCGGCGGCAGTTGCGGTTGCTGAAGCAGGTGGAATGCGAGCCTACGGACACGGATCGAACGAGATCAACTTCCCTGCAGATCATCCGCTGTGGCAGGGCAACTTGAACATGCGAACTGCCGAAGCTGTGGCTGCGGTTAGAGCCGCCGATGTCGTGGTGGCAGTCGGTTGTCCTGTGTTTGAGGATTTTTTCTATCAACCCGGCCAGTTCGTAGCAGCTAATTCGAAGTTGGTTCATATTGATATCAACTCGGGCGCTATCGGAAAGTCCGAACCGACCGATCTCGGTATTCTCGCCTCACCAGGCAAGGCACTTGGTCAACTCGCAGAAGCCCTTCAAGTCAGCCTGAACGGCTCACAGTCAGAAGCTGCGGCGGGGCGTAAACAAGAAGCAGCAGCAGAAAGCGCTGCACGAATCGAGGCATTCAGGCAGCTTGCCGGAATGACAGCCAAGGGTCGACCAATGTCGCCAGCGATGATGGCAAACCACCTTGCGAAGGCACTACCAGATAATTCTGCTGTGTTCAACGATTCAGTGAGCACTGGTGGTCATATCTTCGATGCGCTCTCGCCATCGGCTCAAGGCACCTACTACGGATGCCGTGGACAGGCAATCGGCTGGGGCATGGGCGCTGTGATGGGCGTGAAGCTCGGAAGCCCAGACCGTCCCGCAATTGGCGTTATTGGCGACGGCAGTGCGATTATGACGGTTCAGGCGTTGTGGACGGCAGTCAACTCAGAAATTCCTGCGGTGTTCGTTATCTGCAACAACGCTTCGTACCGGGTGCTGAAAGTGAATATGAATCACTACCACCGACTTAATGAGTTGCAGCAGCCTGATTCGTACTTTGCGATGGACTTCCCAAATCCGATCGACTTCGCTGCACAGGCGCAGGCATACGGAATGCAAGGCATTCGAGTTGAAGACCCTGCCGATATCGATTCAGCGGTGAATTCGGCAATAGACTCCGGCAAACCTGCGGTAATCGACATGATCATCGACGGTGCTCTTTAAGGGCACGTTTTCAAATGCTCCTGTGATGCGACCTTGTAGCCGGTCGTAAATTCTGCGCGCCTTACTGCAATCATGATTCCCACTGAAATCGTAGTTCGGTATTACTCGTGAAAATTGTTTAATGTGATTTCCACAACTCCGAATAGGGAGCTTTACTTGCAGAATTCCGCAAGGCTCTCCCGCTCATTCCCTGATGTCGCGGCTGATGGGCAGACGTTTACTTGAGTAGTGATGCAAACGGGGATGGTCAGACGTGGGGCACACGTAGATCAGATTCCGGCCGGTGCATTACGGGGTAAACGCCTCAGAAGAACTTCGCCGAGCGGCTCGTAAGCCTAACGCTGCTGTTCTCTTTGGTAAAACGAAAGCGTTGAATAATGCAGCTTGCGGATGACATCACTTCAGAGGATCTAAAAGTATTTCTTGAGGAAGCCGAAGAACAGCTTCAGCTCCTTGATGACGAAGTAATTCGTCTTGAAAAAGAAACTACTGAGGATGGCCTCGCAACGATCTTCCGCGCAGCTCACACGCTCAAGGGTTCCTCAGCGATGCTGGGATACTCAGCGATGACTGCAGTCGCCCACTCTATGGAGAGCCTGCTCGTCAAGCTACGCAATCATGAAGTGTCAGTAACTTCAGGCCTTGTCGATGCTTTACTCCACTCACTCGACGCTCTTCGTGTGCTCACAGATGAGCTGATCGATGAACAAGGCGTTGAAGTAGATTTAGCATCGCTCGTTGCCGAGCTCGATGCTTGCATGGGCATCGAAGCCCAAGACGCAGCTACATCTGATTCCGGCGTATCTATCGAAATTACCGACGACACACTCACACAAATTTCTACTGCCCTTTCCGCTGGCGAAACCGTATTCAAGATCGACGCAGCGATTGTCGGCGATCCAATGTTCGCTTCGATCCGCCTCTTTCAGTTGACTACCGAACTTTCGGATAACAGTCGGCTTATCGTTGCGAATCCCACATTAGAAGATATTCAAGGCGAGAAAAACGGTACAACCTTCACTGCGATAGTCGGTTCTAATAAATCGATCAAAGAGCTAATTCAGCTTTCACTATCGGTTCAAGATATCGGAGACGTTGTAGTCGAGCCGTTTGATACCGACTCCGCTAAGGCGACTCAAGCTACCGAGCCTGCAAATACACCAGTAACGTCTGACGCCCCAGTGGCGGCGACGACGACTGCTTCAGAACCTAATAAGAAGCCGATGGCTCAGACCATCAGGATTGATGTCGATAGGCTCGACAATCTGATGAACCTCATCGGTGAACTAGTCATCGACCGTACTCGTCTTCAGCAGATCGGGCGATCGCTGGCTGCCAAGTACAAATCTGACGATCTCATCGAATCACTCGGCAAGACTTCATCTCACGTTGTGAAGGTCGTAAACGATCTTCAAGAAGATTTCATGAAAGTTCGCATGCTCCCAATCGGAACAGTGTTCTCATCGTTCCCACGGATGATGCGAGATCTCTCAAAAACGCTCGACAAGCCTATCGACTTCCAAATCGAGGGCGGCGAGACAGAAATCGACCGAACGGTAATCGAGAAGATTCGAGACCCGCTCGTTCACATGCTGCGTAATGCTCTTGATCATGGGCTCGAATCTAAGGAAGATCGTGTCGCCGCAGGCAAGCCAGAGACTGGTGTAGTGAAGCTTTCGGCATTCCACGAACAAAATCACATCGTTCTCACTGTTGAAGACGATGGCGCAGGAATTGAGCCAGAAAAGATCAAGGCAGCATTCATCAAAAAGGGATTGATTTCCGAGGATACCGCCAGCCGATTATCTGACGCCGAAGCTGTCGAGTTGATTTTCATGGCAGGAGCTTCGACTAAAGAACAAACAACGGAAGTTTCTGGTCGTGGTGTTGGAATGGACATCGTCAAGTCCAACATCGAAGCGATCAACGGATTTGTTGATGTTGAAAGTGTTCCTGGTAAGGGCTCTGTTTTCACAGCTCGATTGCCGCTCACTCTTGCAACTGTTCAATCAATTCTTGTTGAAAGCGAAGGCACAACATGTGCTGTTCCAGTTGCTTACGTACTCGAAGCCGTGAAGCTCAAGCCAGAAACAATTTCGACTGTTAGCGGGCGTGAAGTGTTCAGGTTGCGTGAAAACGTAATTCCTCTAATCGCTCTATCCGAAGCTACAGGGCTGACAGATGGGGGTCGAGATATGGACCAAGAGCTCGATGTGGTAGTCGCAAAAGTCGGTGATCGCCTCGCAGGGTTTGCAGTCGACGAATTGAATGAGCCACAGGAAATCGTTGTGAAATCACTCGGTGAATACGTCGGTGGTGCACGAGGAGTTTCAGGTGCATCCATTCTTGGCGATGGCCGAGTTGTATTGATTATGGATATGCCGACGCTCATCAGCAGTGTTGGAGTACGTTCAAGAAAATCAACGAGCACGGAACAGCAGGATCTCGAGAACGAATTAAAAGAGATCGAAGATATTGAAAACGAACAAAATGATATTCAAGAGTTCCCGAACTAGAAGCAGCTCATACAACCGGGTCAGTGGAGGACGCCGCCTAACAGGCGCTAGATAAATATGCTTCAGCAACCAACAAGATTTACAGATACACAGTTATCGGCCTGGGATGACCTAATCACAAGGGCAGCAAAAGGCTCGATTCAGGCACTAACCGACATGTCGGGACAGGATATCCAGTCGAACCTTGTACAGCCGTACAAGATTGACGTTGTCGAAATTCCTAATTCCCTTGGCGGTGCGGATAAAGTCGCAGTCGGCGTGCTTCTCGGGATCGAACAGATTCCTTCATTTCATATCGCTCTGATCCACTCACCTCAGACTGCGTTTCAAGTAGTCGACATCCTCATGGGATCTGAAATAGGTACCACAGTGGGGCTAGGCGAGATGGAAATCTCGGCACTAGGCGAGATGGGCAACATAATGAGCGGCTACTTCCTGAACATCATCGGCGATGAAACAGGGTACGAGCTCAAGCCAACACCTCCGAGTGTTCGCATGGATATGACAGGGGCGATCCTCGACTATGCCATTGCTTCCCTAATGATGGAGACCGACGAAGTCACCATGATCGAAGCGAGCTATGGAACAGCCGAGGCAAAGGTTGATGGTGTGTTCGCCGTTATGCCTAGTCCTGAATTACAGGGACTGATAATTGACTCTTGGGGGGTGAAGTAGTGGCTGGACTCACTCTCAATTCGACAGTAGTGGGCCTTGGAGAACTTAAATACGCAGACAAACCCGGTGAAGAACTTACTTGCCTTGGGTTGGGTTCGTGTGTGGCGGTTATTGCCTGGGACCGAGTGAATAAACAGGGCGCAATGGCACACGTCGTTCTCCCTGAATGCACTCCGGGCCGTGAGCCTACACCAAAGTTTGCAGATGTCGCACTCCCCGAACTTCTTGAGAATCTCAAGAAAAAAGGAGCCCGACCTAGCCAGCTTGTTATCAAGCTCGTAGGTGGTGCCCACATGGCGCCAGCCGCTGCACCGTCCATGCCGCTTATGCGGATTGGCGAACGAAATATTGAAGCTGTGAAGGCACAACTTAAAAAGTTGGGCTTGAAGGCGATTGCCGAGGATCTCGGCGGTAACAACGGGCGGACTGTCCGCTTGGATGTGGAATCTGGTCGAGTAACAGTTGTTACTGCCGGCACAGACAAAACTAACCTCTAGGAGGAGATGACGTGGCAAAAATCCTCGTCGTTGACGACGCTGCTTTCATGAGAATGCGATGCAGCAAACTACTAACCGAAAACGGCCACGAAGTGGTCGAAGCTGGAACCGGTCGAGAAGCTGTTGATCAGTACAAGAGCACGTCTCCGGACGCCGTTCTTCTCGACATCACCATGCCCGACATGGACGGTCTGAGTGCGCTCAAAGAAATTCGAGCTCACGACGGAGACGCCCGAGTCGCAATGGTTACGGCAATGGGCCAGCAGTCGATTGTTATGGAAGCGCTCCAGGCAGGCGCGAAGGACTTTGTAGTGAAGCCTTTCGATGCCGACCGAGTTCTTGCTGCAGTTGGCAAACTGGTCGCTTAATTTCCAGTTCCATTTGGACTGAAAACACTGGTATTCAAAATGGGTAAATAAAGTGTCGAAAGGCTTGAAAGTACTTGTCGTAGATGATTCGGCATTCGCTCGCACGAGAGTGCGACGTCGACTGTTAGCTGACCCTGCGATTAGCGAGGTGGAAACTGCTCCTGACGGAGTATCTGCACTTCGAAAATTAACCAAATACGAACCAGACGTAATTACGCTTGATGTACAGATGCCAAGAATGGACGGTCTGCAAGCGCTCCGCGAGATTATGGCTACGGCTCCAACACCAGTGGTGATGGTAAGTGGCCTGACCGGGGGCGATAGTGCGACGACTATTCAGGCTCTTGAATTAGGTGCGGTTGACTTCTTTCTTAAACCGGATACAAGCACGCCCGAAGGGCTAGCTGCCTTCGATCAACTAACGACGATCGTTAAGCAGGCAGCGACTGTAACGCTATCGAAAATGGCTTCGACTGACGAAGCTATTATGCGAGCGGCAATACAGAATCAATTTGGGGCTGCAAAGTCAGCGACACGTCCACGTCGACGTTCGCTTGACATGGAATGTTTGGCGGTAATAGCGAGCTCAACTGGGGGGCCAAAAGCCCTTTCAGTGGTGGTTCCGCAACTACCTGCCGATCGTTCAACGGGTTACCTGTTTGTTCAACATATGCCGGCCGGGTTTACCAAATCTCTGGCGGAGCGCCTTAACAGAAGTTCGGATTTAGAAATCCGTGAAGCTGAAGAAGGCGACAAACTCGAAGCGGGGGTTGGTCTTATGGCTCCCGGCGGGCACCACATGACTGTCGATTCACGTGGAATTATTCGACTCGATGACAGGCCAAGTTTGCACGGTGTTCGCCCAGCTGCGGACTACACAATGCAATCGGCGGCTGCCCTCTTCGGATCGAACACAGTCACGGCCGTTCTGACCGGAATGGGTGTGGATGGACGAGATGGCGTGAGAGCCATCAAAGAAGCTGGCGGCTCGTGCGTCGTAGAGCATGAATCGACTTGTGCGGTATACGGCATGCCACGTGCAGTGGCAGAAGCCGGATATGCGGACAAAATCGTCCCACTCGACAAAGTTTCGTCAACTCTCACAAAGTTCATGAACGAGAGATCTAAACGCACAGTTGGAGCAGCCAGTTGAACGAATCTGAATACAAAAAAATAACGGCTACTGTAAAAAAACACTTGAATCTTGATTTGGAATTTTACAAGCCGAATCAGATGATCCGACGGCTTTCGGGCTTTATTGGACGAGTCGGTGCCACTAATGCCGATGAGTTCTGCGCGTTGATCGCCACGGATGCTGATGTTCGAGAAAAAGTCATGAACTTCATGACTATCAACGTGACTGAGTTCTTCCGGGATACCAGGCATTTCGACTTGCTGCGAAGCACGGTTCTTCCTGGGATTCTCAAGAAGAATCCACGCCCAAAGATTTGGAGCGCAGGTTCTTCTCGGGGTGCCGAGGCGTACTCTGTTGCGATGATGATCGAGGAAATAGCGCCTGGAACGAAGGCGAATATTATCGGATCAGATCTCGATGCAAATATCATTGCGCAGGCTAATGCGGGTGGTCCGTACCCCACTGCGGAAGCAAAGAACATTCCAGCTTCACTCCGAAATCGTTATATGGAAGAAAAACCAGACGGCTGGTATGTAAACTCTGAGATTCGCTCGAAGGCTAAATTCAAAGAACAAAACCTACTAACCGACAGATTTGACGGTGGCTTCGATTTGGTGATGTGCCGAAACGTTGTTATCTACTTCTCCGACGAGGCAAAACACGGTCTGAACAAAAAGTTCAGTGCATCGCTGAAGTCCGACGGTGTCTTGTTTATTGGCGGTACAGAAACAATTTTGAATCCGAAGGAATTTGGGTTCGAAAGAGAAGCCGCCGCGTTCTACCGCAAGACCTCGTCGCCCGCAGTATCTAGTCGAGCCGCTTAACTGCTGAAAGAAGATCAATGATCAGACTGGCAGCATCACATGCGCAGGTTGGCATGGAATTAGCTATGGCGATTGTCGATGCGTTCGGCAATGCGATTTACAAAGAAGGAACCGAACTCACTCCCGAACATATCGGCAAATTGCCTATGCACGGTGTTCGAGAGATCTTTGTAACGAACCCATTGCTCGACGATATTCCTGTCGAGCCGTTAGTGCCGCCTGAACTGGAAGCGAAGGCAGCGCAGGCTCTCAGAACCGTTCTAGAAGAAGCAGGTTTTGCGAATACCGTGGAACCAGCCGTAATTGAACAGGCTGTTCAACCCGGTTACGAAATGGCGAAGCCGCTCTTCCCCCGCGTACTAGGTGAACTGAACTCTGCTCCAATCTCGCCGGCGGCTGAGTATAACTTTTTGATGCCGGCGCGCACAGCAAGCCTCGCAGCAATGCTGGCTGCTCGCATGGGTCTGGATATGGACACGACGGGCCACATTTGTGTAGGTGCTCTTTTGATGGATGTTGGGATTGCGAGGATCATCGCCGGATCCGAAGAGAGTGAGCGCAACAAGCATCCTGTGTACAGCTACGTGATGCTAAAAGATATGCCGTTCATCACACCGATCACCATCGCGACGATTCTCCAGCACCATGAGCGACTCGATGGTTCAGGCTTTCCGCAAGGACTCAAAGGCGACGCCATAAACATGGGTGCGCGTATTGTTGCCGTGGCTGAAACGTACTACAACTTGATTTCTTCTCGTCCTGATCACGAAGCGTGGTCTCGCCAAGATGCGATGGAGTACATCATGGCGTTCGGTGGCGAACTATTTGATGCCGATGTTGTACAGGCCTTCGTCCGATCTGTTCCAGCCTATCCCACCGGGATACTGGTTCGCCTAAACACCGGCGAAACCGGGTACGTTATCGACGCGGGCATAGGGCAAATCGGACGGCCAACACTTCGGATGGTCTCCGATAAAGATGGCTTCAAGATAGATAATTTGTTTGAATTCAATCTTACTGACGAAAAGCATCGACACCGAATCGTCGAGGACGCTGTCGAGTACGGATAACGGATGAATTGCAGTGGACGATGATCTAGTCCGTTCGCAATACATTATTGGCTCTTTTCTTACACAGGTTCTGGTGGATACAGCTCCACCGTTCCCTGTTTGAAGTAAGTGCGGCAACGTCCTAACAGTTTCGTTTACCGAAACACCGGAAGCTGCCAGATTAGGCAGTTACCGATGCTGTTGGCGACCAGAACATTCTGCTGAGATCACTGCCATCCGGGTAATCTCAATCTGCCGTTGTAGCGGAATCCACACACCCCGCTCTTGGGGGCTACCCACTGTAACAATCACTCTGTGCGAGTGAGACTGTAGTTACCAGCCGAGGTAAACGAACCGATTTGGACGATCGGGTCGTTCGGCGTAACGGACAGGAATCACTTGGACAACGGCGCAGTCCTCTCACAAGAAGCGATCGACGCGATGCTCAATGCAGCACCGGCCGACGCGCCTGCCGCAGAGCCAACGCCCGAACCGGAAGTTGTTGCTGCTGCTCCAGAACCTGTTGCAGAGGTAGCTGCTGATTCAGGCGCCGCTGCTCTCGGTATCGAAGTAACACCTGCTGCTCCCGCAGCTCCGGCACCCGTTCCACAGGGCAATTCGCCAATTCCGCCAGCGCCCGTATATCAGCCACTTCCACCGGCTCCTCCTATGATCCCGCCACCCGTGGTTGCACAACCGGGCAAGGGTGGAGTTACTCGCGAAGAAGCGACCGAGATTGCCGGCGAGGCAGCCGAAACCGAATCAGCCCCTATTCAGGCGTCGGTTTCTAGAATTTCTAAACGAGTCGACACTCTTGAAATGGCGCTTGACCAAATCGCTGAACTCGAAGAAGAGATATCCCGACTCAAGAAGAAGCCAGAGCCTAAGCCCGATCCTCGGGTGCTTGGTTTATTTGATCGACTGAACGCGCTGGAAAAACGGGCAAAAGCTTCCCCCGTGTTCGGTCTGTACGACAAGTTCACATGTACAAGCTGTGGTCACCTAGGTGAAGCCCAGGTTCGTGCACGCTGTGGACATTGCGACAAAGAAGGTTGGTTCGGTAAAAAGTCCAAGAAAGAGTCGCATCCGGAACACGATGCACATGCTGGACACAGCGCAGATCAGGTAGCTCAACAGGCACCCGAGCAGCATGCTGATACGGAAGACATTCTAATGGGACTCGAAACAAACCTGGGAATTTAGGCAACCGGCGTAAGTCGGCAGAAAGTTATTTGGGGCAAAAATGATCAACGTGGTGGTACCGCTCACATTACCGGCGAAGGAAACGGAAGACACAGGTCACGCCGAGCCACGTCCATTTATTCCGGTTTCTGGCCGCCCATTGGTTCAGCACGTCGTCGAGAACCTACGCCCTACTTTCGAACATCAATTCATATACGTTGTTGATCCTGAAGTAATGACGATGCACCGTCGTCGATCACTGGGAATTTCTTCCGATTCTCAAGTCGTCTACAGCTGGAGCGCACCTCGTACCTTGGCTGCCGCCGCCTGCATGGCACGAGAGTCGATCGATATGAGCGAGCCACTCGTAATAGCGGCTTGCGAACAGTTCATCGATGTTGATCTCGATCGCTTCTATATCGCAGGAATGGACGTAGGAGCCGATGCCGCAGTGCTGACCTTCCCCGGGGACCGTACTCCAAAGTACTCGACCTCTATGGTCTACAAAAACCGAGTAGTCGAGATGTCGGAACACCGGACGATCTCTGAGCAGGCAAATGCTGGCATCTACTATTTCAAGGATGGTCAAACTTTCTTCGATGCAGCCGTTGCAGCTCTAACGCGAACTGAGGCTGAAGATTCGGCTCTCACGATGTCGGGCATCTTCAACTACCTCGTTGAAAACGGAGCAAACGTAGTCCCTTGCCCGCTTCCAATCGGGGCGTTCAAGCCTCTTCACACGTCGATAGACCTGAGCCTGTTCGAAGCTCGCAACGATCTACAAATTCACGCAGCTTAGTAGTAATTTCCGAACTCTTATCTGTCGACTACGTCCATCAAGGCCTGAATGTAGCCATTGGCGAACGCCCTACCTCGGTGCCCCCACGGACTGTCACCAACGACTATGGGTACATGGTCGTCGACGAACATGCCTTCGAAGCCAATCTTCTTGTAGCTCTCCATAGCCCGATACATGTCGACGTGTCCTGTGTTGATGAACTCTTCTTGGAAGTTCGGCACGGTTTCTGAAACGTTGCGGAAGTGGACGTAGAGAATCTTTTCACGTTCGCCGAAGTATTCGATCATTTCGTAGATACCGTCACCCTTGGCATCTTCCATCTCACTAAAAGTTCCCTGGCAGAACTCGATGCAGTTCGATGGCGACTCTACGATGCCAATCAATCGCTTGTACGCTTCAAAACTTCGGAAGAGTTGTGGGATGCCTTGGAGTTCAGCGACTGGCGGATCGCACGGGTGAATGCCAGTTCGAATGCCTTCTTCCTCGGCGACGGGAATGATGATCTTGATCCAGTGTTCGAGGTTTTCCCACATTTCGTCCTCGGTGTATCGGCGATCCATTAGAAGTGGGCGCTTACTTGCCTCTTCAAGATCAAACGCGGTGACCTGCGCACCGGCACGAATTTTCGTTGTCAGCAACGTTCTACCCACGAGGGTCGGCATCCAGTGGTAGCCAAATATCGGAATGCCAGCACGAGCAATGTTTCGAACCGTGTAGACCATGTTCTCGATCTGACGGTCACGATCGGGTCCGCCTAGCATCACTTGGTCATAGAACTTAAGCGGCACGTTCTCCAGCGCTTCGAGAACCAGGCCGGCATCTTCAACCCTCTGCCTTAGCTGAAGCAGGTCGTCGTATTCCCACCGTTCGTCTCCCGGAACGATTCCGGCGTTTGCGTACGATTGCAGCACAACGTGGGTGGTGCCCATTTGAGCAGCGAACTGAAGATCGTTAGCGTCAACCTCTGCCTGCTTGTAGTCGACAGGGTCGACTCCCATGTTGAATCCGACTTTCATAGCCACCTCATTGATCTCACAAATTACGCGCCAGAGTTACCGGCGAAAGAATGAGCGAAGTTTAGCGCGTGAACCGGCAGATCACTCTCATTGGACATGAGATTTCTGAGGCTTCCAACTTGTTCGAAATCGAAAGAAACCCGATTCAGTAATGAACCGGGTTTCTAGTTATCAATTTCAGCAGAAGCTATTTCGTGGCTTCGGCTTCGGTCTCAGCTTCCGACCATGCGCCCTCTACCGGGTACCCAGCGTCTTCCCAATCGAGAATCCCGCCTTCGTATCGGCGAACGTTCTCGAACCCGCCGCTAGTGAGCAAGTGATATGCATATTTGCTCGATGGGCAGTTCGGATCGGAGCAGTAGACGACAATTTCGTCACTTTTATCAAGATTTTCAGTGACCTTACTGGGATTATCCACATGAATCGATCCCGGGATGTGCTTCGCCTGAAACGCCCACTCGCTCAACGCACAAACGAGTTTAAAGTCGTCACCAGCGTCGAGTTTTGCTTTCAGTTCATCTCGGGCGATCAAATTCATTCTGATATCTCTGTTTCAAATTATCGGACTACAGTGTCGTCAAAGCCGACTCTACGCCCAATTCTGTTGAGGGGTTATTTTTAGCCAGTCACAGGTTAGATGCACCACGACACAAATCGACCCGGAGAACGGGGTCATTTTAGAGATTTTTGTGATGTAGTGACGTTTGGTGAGTTTTGAAGGCGACAACGCTTCTCTTCTCAGACTATAGGCAGGTCGGGACTTGAAATCAATATCGGTACTCGGGTTAGGCTTACGTAGGACATTCCAACAACGAGGTAATCATGATGAAACCATCTTTGCCAGCCGACATCGAAGCACTGACTGTCGAGCTTCTCAATGAGCACCTAACTCGATCAGACTATTGGAACAGCGGAGCCTTAACCGAGGTCAACTCGGACCTTTATGCTGGGATGGATTCGATGTCGGCTGGGGTCTACAAAATCGACGGACGATTGCGTTCGGGCGAGGTCGTTGCGCTGATCGTGAAATTACGTGACCTTGGCGGAAGCGAAAATCTGCATCAAGGTGGTCGACAAGAGGTTCATTTCTACAAATATTTAGCTGGTAGAGCAGGGGTTGAGACTCCTACCGCCTATGCTGCCGAATACGAATCTGAGACTGGTCAAATGCTTCTCATTCTCGAGTATTTGAACGAATGTGGGGATGTCGGGACGATTAACACGAATTCGAGTCTTGAACAGATCGTGCGGGTCACAAACGCTCTGGCCGGTATGCACGCGAAATGGTGGAACACTGATGAGTTGGAGAACCTCACTAGCATTCGAACGTTTGAGCAGCCTTTTGAAAGCGGAGGTCGACTATTTGATTCAGGCGTATACAGCGGTGCCCGATTTATTGAGCAGTACGAAAATCGGCTCCACCCAGCGATTTATGATCTTTACAGCTCGTCGAATCCATGGCCACAGAACCTTCAAGGTATGTTTTCAGGCAACAGAACGTTGTGTCACTACGACGTTGCCGCCAAGAATCTATTTTTGCCTGAAGACCTGACCCTAGCGCCCAAGTTCTTTGATTGGTCACTAATTACACGAGGTAGCATCGGGATTGAACTTGCGGTAATCATCGCCTACAGCCTCAGCGTGGAAGAGCATGATCGGATTCCAGACGTTCTCAACTCTTATCTTGAAACGATGCACAGTCTTGGAATTACCGATCTAACTTCCGACACGTTGTGGAACGATGTTCGATGCGGTTTATTGGTACGCCTTGCTGCACCGATCGCTCTCGCGTCGAGAGATTATCCTCCAGCGCACGCATTAGCACTGGAGATTCTTCCGAGGATCACTTCAGATGTACTGGCAACTGATGCGCTTGAACTAACAAGGTAAATACCAGAAACTAAGTCCATATCGAAATCAACAATTTGTAATATTCGATAGGAAAAACTGGGCCAAATATCGCCAGAAGATGCAAACTCTGAAGGGTTTGAAACACCAGCTGAGTTTGTCCAATCATCCGCTGATATTCACAAAACGACCGTTACATAAGATTTAGAACAGTCGGAAGTTTGGATGATTTATTTCGTCATGGTGAGTTGAACAACCAAAGTTAAATTCAATATCTTCGTAATCGCCTACGCTCATCTGATCACTAATCACTAGGCTAAGAAAGTTCCTTCACGAACAATAACTCAGTTGCACCGTCGAACTCGTTTGAGAGCTCTGGGCGATATTCGTAGCCTTCAGGATGCGAAAAGTTAGCCAGCAGCTCAGGTACCAAATCGGTTGACCCGGCTGCTTCTGGGTTCGATACGAGATGCCGAATTAGCGCTCCTTTGAGTGCTTTCGACCAGTGATTGATCGTCCGAAACTGCCCTTCAGCACTCTTTTCGAGAAATTTCACTGTGAACCGATTTCGAATCGTCAATTTTGAAGGCTCCCACGCTGCGCTGTGTTCGTTCGGCAGTAAATCCCAAACCACTCGGTCTTCGGCAATTTCGGCCAATACCTTGGTGACAAGAGGCTTCCAAATCGCCGAGCAAGCTTTGTTGCGCCGAAGCTTCGCCCCCATCTTCAACTTGTAGGACGGAATCAGGTCGAACGGTCGAAGTACACCGAACAGTCCCGACATGATGATCGTATTCTCACCGAATACTTTTTTCGCGGAATCATCAAGAGACACATGGTCGATCGAGTCGTACATCACCCCTGTGTACCGTTCTATCGCCAAAGCCGTTGGCGAACTCGAAATCGCCGCATTGTCCGTTCGTGCCTTTTCGAGAGCGATTCCTTTCACTCCCAACATTTTCTGAGCGACCCGTGGCTTGCCACTAAGCTGACCGAGCGCTTTGATCATCAATTCACGAGCCGGACTGAGCTGTTCGAACGATATAGATGAGAGATCGATTGGTGGACCATCTCCTCCAGACAATTTGCCTTCGGAGGGAGGTAGCAGGATCAACGGCGAGTTAGACATGAGGACGGATTGTAGTTGGCTAGGAGATTCCCCGTGTGGTGAAGAGCAACGCTCGTCGGGTCATTATCGCTTCCGCATGAGTTCAGGATTTCAGCACGGAGCTTTGGTACAGCCCTTACATATTTCTCATGTATTCCGATTTACTCGCTGCTGTACAAAACATTTACTATAGTTATTAGGTCAATATGCATCAATCACCTGCAAGTGCCTGTCAGAGAGTCAGTTCTGGAAATTCAAAACAGTATGTATCGATTTCCGATGATGGTGTTAATCGCAATCGTCACGTTATTGCTGCCTTTGATCGGACCAGCGGTCGACCACCATTACTTCGAACGATTTGCTTCCCACTCACACGTCTATCTGGACCAGCCTGATCTGAATCACGGTCACACCTACGACTCGACATTCAGCTCGACCGATGCTGAATCAGAAAGCTATATCGCCACTTCAGGCGATGGATTTTCCACCAGCACAGTTACTTTCATTACTGACGGTTCGTCCAATGCCGACTATTTGATGAAATTCACCGACGGCATTCTTGGCCTTACTGGTGACAATTACAGACGACCCAGCGAGATAACGCTCGCACTACCCGAAAGACCGCCACGTTCAAGCTCGCCAGTGAAAAATCTGGAGCTTGTTGAACGCCTTGGCAACGCGTAGTTTTTCTTAGTACTCGACAGCTCCAAACCGAATTAATAATTCAGGAGCAGTCACGCTTTGAAACTCCCACAATTCTCTTGGGTACACGCGTCGATCTCTGATCGACCCGCACTACAGTTGCTCGCGTTCGCCATGTTGGCGATATTGGTCGCCGCATCGTTGACTTCGTGTAGCGAGGATTCTCACGAATTCTCTGGCGCGGTCAGCGATCCTCCACCAGTGATTCAGGATTTTGTCCTGACAGACCAACATGGTGATGAATTCCGTATGAGCACCGACAGCGGAGATGTGTCAGTCATTTTCTTTGGCTACACGCTCTGCCCGGACGTCTGCCCGACAACTCTCGCCGACATGGTGAAAGCGAAGCGAATTCTGGAGGCAGATGCAGATGAAGTTTCGTTCATCTGGATAACTGTTGATCCAGAAAGAGATTCGCCCGAGGTTCTCGGCCAGCGTATCGCAGTGTTCGATCCGGAATTCATTGGTTTAAGCGGAACACGCGAAATCCTTGAAGAGGTTTGGGATGATTTTGGGATAGTCGTCGAACGTGACGATACCCAAGGTAGTGCCGCGGGTTATCTCGTTTCGCACACGGCCAATACGTATCTGGTCGACCGGAACATGAAAAACCTAGTGGTATTCACTTTCGGGACTGCTTCTGACGATATCGCGGCAGACGTTGCCGCGGTTTTGAAAGATCAAAAGGAACAATAGATGCTTCGTAAAGCAATTACTTTGAGCCTGCTGGCAGTGGCTGCGCTGATAGCACCACTGATGGCAGCATGCTCAACCGAAACTGAACCAACTGCAATTCCAATCATCGCGACGGTTGAACCGAAACCAAACGTGTCGGTGACCGCCGCTTGGGCGCGACCGGCTGCCATGATCGCGTATCAAGCAGATGCCGACTCAATGGCGATGTCTGGCGACAAAGAAGACTCGCCGATGATGGACATGGATTCTGACTCGACGACGATGGGTGACATGGATGCCATGCCGATGATGGGTCCGAAAGGTGGTACCGGGGCTGTTTACTTCGTACTGACCAACGACGGCGATGCAGATGACACTCTTGTCGAAATCATCGACATCATGATCGAATACCCTAGTGACTTTTCAGACATTGTCGAGCTTCACCAGACACTAATGAACGATGGCGTAATGAAGATGGAAAAACTCCCTTCCGGCATTCCTGTGCCAGCTGGTGAATCGGTCGAACTAAAACCCGGCGGGCTGCACGTGATGATTCTTGATATCAAGCGCAGTCTCAACCCCGGAGACGAAGTTTCGCTGGTACTACGATTTGCCTCCGGTGTAGAACAAAAAGTCACAGCGGAAGTACGACAGCCGTAATGAAACGCCTTGTCACATCCCCCAGCCAACTGCAGATCAACATCGTTGGGCTGATTCTCATCGTTGCGGTAAGCGCAGTGTGGTCGTGGCAAGCGGCGCTTTTCGAATCCCCTCGGGATGTTGTTATAGACATCCCGAGCGGGACGGCGGAGCAGATCGCTCGCGGGGAAGATCAATCGGTTATTCCCGCCTTCATCAAACTGAAAGAAGGCGACAGCCTAGTACTCATAAATCAAGACACAGAGGGTCACAGAGTTGGAGGACTGTATGTAAAGGAAGATTCGACTGTCAGTGCGAAGTTTGGCGACGCTGGGTCGTACTCGTACTTCTGTAGCGTTCACCCGTCAGGTCAGACCGTGTTCGAAGTTGCTGAAAAGACCAGCGCTCTGCCGCTCGGATGGGCAATGTTTGCCATGATCGGGCTATTGGGCATGATAAACGGCATCTATCTTGGCGGCCCTTCAACATGGGAAAGCGGCGCCATTCTCGGAATCGGTGTTGTAGCGATACTTACAGGTTCGGTTCAGGCGTTCATCGCGTCTGGGCTCACCGGCGGTGAAAACGTTATCGGCGACAATCCCATTGCTCCTACGACCGAATCGATTGAGCGCGGGCAAACCACGTATCTTCAGTTTTGCGCAACCTGTCATGGCGAATCGACTAGAGGAGACGGTCCGTTAGCACCGGGACTAGATCCTCCCCCAGCTGATCTCGTTATCCACATTCCAATTCATCCAGACAATGTGCTCTTTCTACTTATTCAAGAAGGAATCCCCGGCACGAGCATGCCCCCACTCGGTACCGCAATTTCCGATGAAGAGAAGTGGCATCTGGTGAACTACTTGCGGACGATTAAATGAGCACCCGTGCTCGTCACTCCTATGTAGCTGCTTCGATTGTTTTCGCCTTCTTGTTTGTGCTGGGAGCTACGTCTTGTACATTCGGAAACGTTACAACCGGGAGTGACGTGCCAACCAATTTCGATATCCGAATTTACGATATCCAGTCAGGTTCACATGACCAGATATTGCCATCGAGTGAGCTACGTGGACAGGTCATTGTGCTGAATTTCTGGGCGACGTGGTGTGGACCTTGCAGGACTGAGATGCCAGTGCTCGACGAAATCTATGCCGATCTGGTGGCAAGCCAGAGCAACGTCAACGTAATTGGTATTGATATGGGCGTTGCAGAGCAAACACCCGACTCACCAACGATTGAATTCTTACGTGAAATAGACATCAAATATCGGGTCGGGCACGTTGATGAAGGAAATATCAGTGCGAAGTTTGGAGTGACCAGTCTCCCAGCCACATTTCTCATTTCCGAAACCGGAACGATCGAAAAGAAATGGATAGGCGTGTTCGATAAATCTGAAGTCCTCGAAGCCGTATATGACTACTCCATCAATAATTAGGTCGAAGCGTCCCGTCAGAATCGAAAGGTTTGCGCGGCTGATAAGAGCTAAAGAGTTCCTCTTAGTAGACGCAGATCGTTTGCCCCTAGAATGCCGGCGACCACGTCCAAAGAATGACCTCGATCAAGCAGTGCATCGGTGACAAGTGGCATGAATGAAATATCGTCGAGTCCCACGGGGAAGTGCGAAGCTCCGTCGTAATCGGTGCCAATTCCAACGTTTGTTGGACCAGCCAACTTAACTGCCAGATCAAAGTGATCCATCAATCTGCTTATTGGCGGGCCAACACCAGAACCCTTTTTCACAAGAAAATCGAACGGATCGATCATCTCATCGAGCGGAGCTTTAGTTGGTTCTTCATGACCGCTCGCCATTCCATAGCCAACAAATCCGGAAACGAAGTTGACGTTAATAACCCCGCCAGATTCGCCCAACGATGTGATCATATCGTTGGTCATATTTCGAGGATGATCCTGCAATGACCTAGAACACGAGTGCGACGCGAATACAGGCCGAGTGGAAGTTTCCAATACGTCCCAGAACGATTTATCTGAAACATGAGAAATATCAACTAGCATGCCTAACTGTTGCATTTCTGCGACTACATCACGTCCGAAGTCAGTTAGTCCACCATGTCGCTGTTCGTTGTGACTATCAATCCATCCCGTCGAGGCCCCCCAAGCAAGCGTAATTGAACGCACTCCGAGGCGATAAAAGGTACGCAGAATTCCCAAATCCTCGTCGATACACCGCCCGCCTTCGATCGATATCAAAACGGCGATTTTTCCTTCGGCCTTTGCCTGAACAACATCGTCAGCACTCAACGCCAGGACCAAATCGTCAGGGTGAGCGTCGATAGTCCGGTGTATGGCGTCAATCTCGCGTAGCGCCAGTCTCATCGCTTCAAGATCGCTGTGTTCGTCGTTAATCCAAACCGCAAAGAAAGCAGCGTTGATTCCGCCATCACGCAGACGAGGGATGTCCACGTGGCCGACATCTAGCCGACTTCCGAAATCAGGGTTACGCCACAGCAGGTGTGTTGCGGTGTCGATATGCGTATCAAATACCAGCGATTCTGAGTGCAATCGCTGAGCTTCGACAGAAATCTCTAAACCGGATCTCATAGTCAGACTCCCGAGAATATCGACGTTGCCAGCGAGGCAACAGCGATTGAAAGAAATGTACTAGGCTGAAAATCAACGTGGTTTTTCATTTGGTGGCGCCAAATGTTCAAAGCCAGAACCGCATGTTAGACACAAACAGTCTTGCTATCAATCAACAAATGAACAAAAGCTCCGCGTCCTCTAGCACCACCCATCTGCGGCAGGGCTTTCACTCTGATCGCACGACAATAGGCCACGACCACACAGAGCGAGGTTGAGGTGGACGATGGACGTGGTGCGCAGGGTTTATGAAGTCAATCGGGGAAGGAAAGGTCAACCACTAAGATCGTCCGACGAATGTCGTATCTGCGTTTCAGGCTTGAACACCGCCCATGAAAACCAGAAGTGGTTCGCATGGACCACGGGTTTCAATTGGGTGCCTTCCAATTCACCACCTATTGCCGTACCCACTAAATTCCAGTCGGATTCGGTTTCGACATCGGTGATGCCTGTGTCTGAAAGTTCAAACGTCAGAGTTTGGTTGCCAACATTTCGTGAGAAAACGGTCACCGACCCGACGGGTTGATGCACAAATGCTTCATTGAAGAAAGCAGAGAAGGTGCCGTTTTCGAAGAAGGCGACTATGTCTTCGCCGTTTACCGAATCGTTGAGTACGGGTGTTTCTTCGAGGAATGTGAACGGATACGCCACTGGTGTCTCGCCATCGATGGTCAAAACCCGCGAAGTTGCAACCAATCGGTCATCCACAGGGTCAAGAAAAAGGAAAGGCTGTGAATCGACGTTATCGTAGCCGGCATACGGTGGATTTTCGTACTCGCGAATCGGCATACCTACTGAATTCCTGACCCGCTTCAGCAGTTTGCCTTCTGGATATGACTCGGCAAACGTCTCCCATGCGATGATCGCCGACGGAAGTTGCTTCAGCACCGTTTTGTCGGCAGCAAAGTCTCCGACAATTGCATTTCCAGTTATCTGTTGCCACAACGACTGAGATTGGCGGTCCCACATAACGAGATCAGACCTCCGCAGCATGCCCGAGGTACCAAACGTTAGCTCCTGGCCGTTAACCACTCTCTCGAAGGTGATGCTGGTATTACACAGCGGACAGAACGTGACTGTGACGGGAACTCCACCGACAGTGTCATTGACAATCTCGTGCCACATCAACATCGCCAACGGGTAAGCCCTAGCATCTCCGTCGATCACGACGGCAACAACTGGCTCTCTTGGCAGCATGTAATCTGGTGCATTCTCAACTGAAGCAAACGTGGGGTGATCCACCGGAATAATCAGGTCTTTGGAGAGAATTACGAATAGTTCTGTCAGCTGAATCGTTCGCTCATTTAAATTGGTATCCCATCCCCAACGTTCTTTAAGTTCTAGTGCCACGGCTCGTTCAGCCTCATCCTCAAACGGAAGAACAATCACTTCTCTCGCTTCGGAGGCCGGTTGGCTTGTAGCTGTCGGCTCTTCAGCCGCTACTACAGTTGCGAGAGCTGTACTGGTCGGTGGCAGAGATTGCGTTTGAGTGACGGTAGGTTCCGGCGTCGATGTGGACGCAGCTGGCACAACTTCATCCGTTGTACCTCCACATGCAATGATCAGCACCGTTAGTACGCCAATCCCTATGAACCTAGTGCGTCTCCCGATCTGAACAAACTGATCCATGTAGTACAACCGACATCCGCCTTACAGCTAGGTTTTCTGAGTCCGCCATAAATGAGATGCTATTAATTCAGAGACGGCGCGAGCCAACGAAATATTTTCGTGTAGACAGGATGTTTACCAGTCGCCAACCGCACGGGATTCTGCCCAGCACTATCGACCAGACGTAGCAAGAAACGTCGAGCTGTCCTCTGGTAAGTCGATGCAGATAGGCAGTGCGGTCAAGGACTAATAGATATCCCCAGCAGATGAAGAGCGATACTATTTCACCCGACGCTGAGTTTGGACAAAGCCAGTGAATTCAGACCTCATTTCGCAGAAAAATTACTGGATCAAGAAAACTAAAGACGATTTAAATTCAAAGACCCAGCTCTTGGCTGGGTCTTTGTTGGGATTCTTACTGGTCGGGGCGGCAGGACTCGAACCTGCGACCCCCCGCTCCCAAAGCGGGTGCGCTACCACTGCGCCACGCCCCGACACTGTCGTTTATTCCGTTATCGGAACAAAGCAACCTAACTATTGTATGACCGTAAACGCCGATTCACATAACCCAATTGGACGAATTATCGACAAACTTTGAAAATCTCTGGATTCATTCTCGCCAATCAGCGTAAGTAAGCGACGACTGACCAAAAGTTAAACTTTCGACATATTGGGCGATTCACCCAATATTTTGGTGTCAGATCTATAGGAATTCGTCGAGTGAAGCGCGAGCGTTAATAGCAAGAACGGCGATAACGCCATTTTATCCTTTATTTCCAAACGATTTCTAGATAAAGCGCGGATCTCATTCTCGGGACTGCGACGGAGTTCTAGCTACGGCAACCCTACGAATGCTCCACCGACAACGCACTACGCAAGTAGTCGATGGGCCCACAACAAACGCACACCCGGTTCGACGCTTACGTCGAGGCCATCCTCTTGGTGTCCTACGCAACAGCCAGTATCGACGTTACTGGGCAGCCGGCTTTGCATCTTTCACAGGATTCAACATGCAAATGTTGATTCGGGGTTGGATGATGTACGAGCTCACCCAGTCCCCGCTTA
>JABIHL010000063.1 GCA_018649665.1 Chloroflexota bacterium
ATCTTCGATCAGATCTACCCGCTCCTAGCCGAAACCCACAACACCGAAATCTTCGAAATCACGAGCTAGGGAATATACGGGCGATTGTGCCAGATTAGAACGAAATCGCCTGAAAACTAGAATCAACCCGAGCTATGTCCGATCTATAAAAGCGGAGATGGTCTCGTGTCACAACGAGACGCCGTGCATTATGCCCTCGTTCCAACCACTTCGACCTGCATGAACGAGAAAAACGCGCCTTCTGCCTGAACCCAATCGAGCCAACCCTGCGAAATCTCTTGAAGATCACTCTCGCTGGCGATTCCATATTCGATAGCACGTTTTGCGAGGTCCGATCGAAGAATTCGATCTGCCCACTGCTCACCCCACCACTTGAGACCGCTCTTCTCAGCGAACGTCCAAGTTGAAGTTGTCACCACCAGGTCGCTAAACCCGGCATCGGTGAACCACTGCTTCAAACGACGACCTGCAAACGCATCGCCGCCGTTGCGCTCAGCAACCTTGTTGTACACATCGAAGAACCTCGAAAGTCGTTCGTCGTCTGGCCAAATTGCCGAAGCACCCCAATCGACCTCACGAACAGCACAAATTCCGTCTGGTTTCAGGACTCGTCGAACTTCTTCAAGCGCTCGTACGGGCTCCGACAAATGCTGCAAAACCTGATGAGCGTACGCAGCATCGAAGCTAGCTGACTCGTAACCGGTCTCGTAGATGGAATTCACTTCGAACTCGACGTTGGTCAGGCTCTTCTCCGCAGCAGCGCTGCGCGCCTGTTCGATAACGGCTTCCGAACTATCGATTCCTACGACCCATCCGTCAGGAAGCAGATGCTCGGCAAGATCGTTCGTTATCGTTCCCGGACCACACCCGAAATCCAATAGCCTCATCGGAGATTTCAGCTGCGGCAACACGAACGCCGCCGCCTCACTCGCACGCCTCACCGCATGAGCCGCAACAACCGATTCATGATGCCCATGCGTGTATTTTTCCGAACTTGAGCTCGCGGTTGGTCCAGTCATTTCGTTAAATCTCTCCACCGCTACTGTCGAATAATCGAACTATGGAACTATCGACCCATTTGCACTGTCATTCTGAACTAGATTCAGAATCAACACCCAACTGCACCCACTCAGCAACTCAGTCAGCCAGCAAACGATGTTCGCTTGACGACTCAGCCCGCATCGCAAGCAGGAGAAAGATCCTGAAATGAATTCAGTATGACAGTTGGCTAGAGCGAAATCTTAGCCGCGAATGATCGTAGTAAGTCACCCGTTCTCACCTAATACGCCGTCCAGTCCTCACCCACATCCGCTGGCGCAATCGAACGTCGTTCCTCGGCGCTCTTGAGCGTTGCTAGCGTTGCCGCCAGTTCAGCACGACCGTCCTCGCCTGAATATCGAACCGGTACCCCCGCCACGACCGAATCGACCCAATGTTCGATTGCAGCCTGATGGGACGCATCGTAGTAGTTATTGTTCGACTGCCAGACCCTATCGTCCGAATTGCCCTCGTCGATCACCCGTGTAGCGCCGTCTCGATGCAATACGACTGCCGCTGGCTGTGCAATACCCGCCGCCGAGCCGCCACCCTCGCCGTAAACAACCAAAGTACCTTTCGTGCCGTGCACACGAGTTACGAAGCCAACTTCGTCAACCGCATCGCCGCCCGATTCAATCTGGCTCCAGGCACTATCGATTCCGTTCGCAAAGCTCCACCCAACCGAAGTAATCGCCTGTCCTGTCGGCGCTCCGCTTCCAGAAACGACCTCGCTTGCCGTTTTGCCAATTTGAGAGTGCGCGGTGATCGAAGTTACTTCGGCATCATGAGCGAAATACCGAGCCGTCGCGAAAAAGTGTGGAGCGTGATCCATGATCCACGGAAACTTACCGCCGC
This sequence comes from Chloroflexota bacterium, assembly GCA_018649665.1. Lineage (GTDB taxonomy): Bacteria > Chloroflexota > Dehalococcoidia > Lucifugimonadales > Lucifugimonadaceae > Lucifugimonas. The sequence continues at coordinate 1,894 of JABIHL010000063.1, forward strand.
CCGATAATTTCGGATCGACCCGCCAAGGAGCGTTCGCCTCGTGGCTCATCCCCGAAAGTCGTTGTGCCTCTTCGGACTTCATCACCCACGGCCCTTTGGTCTCTCGAATATGCAGCACATCACCGATTTCGCCGTTATCGATTGCTGCCCGTGTTGCGACGTTCGGGTGATGAAATACGTAGCTTTCGCCGACCATCAGAATCGTGCCGGATTTGCGGTGAGCCTCGACCATCGCACTCGCTTCGCCAAGCGAGTGGGTCATCGGCTTCTCGCAATAGACGTGCTTGCCAGCCTTCGCAGCGGCTATCGTCTGCTGAGCGTGAACGAACGGCGGAGTGACTAGATCAATTGCGTCGACGTTCGGATCGGCCAACACCGCTTCTAATGATGTGAACGCCTTCGAGCCGGTCGCTTCTGCCAATTCGCCAACACTGTCGGCGTCGATGTCGCAGACCGCGTACAGGTTCGCGTTGAGGGCAGCCGAAAGTCCGTTCAAATGCGCTGGAGCGGCAACCTTGCCGGTTGCACCGATCAACGCCACATTCAGACGCTCAGAAGTCACTTGCAACACCTCTTTGGTCTGCTCTCGAAGCTACTTCGTAGCCAATAACATCATCGCCAGTTCTACATCGACTACCCAAGGACCGTCGGTCGCCAAGGTCGCGTATACGTCCTGATCTGGGAGCAACTCAACTTCTCGTTCGCCATCAAGAGCAATAGTTCCGGGTTGAGTATCGACTGCGATCTTGTCGCCCGGATAGAACTTACGCCACTCCATAATTTCGACATCAGCAATCGTGCCAGGAGCAATCGGTGCTCGCACTGTCGTAGCGTTCTCACCCGGTTCGCCAGTAAGCCGAAGGTAAAGCCCGTACTCTTCGTCGATCGATATAGGCATGATCCTCGACCCAATCGACGATAGCCCAATGCTCGCCGGTTCAGCCCGAGTTAGAAACATCGATTGCAGAGTCTTGGTATCCCAAACGGCTCTAGCCCCGACGAACATCTGGTTCGACACCGCAGCATCAACTAGCGCATCGTCTTGACGGTCGCCATTCACATAAATATCGATCCGTTTCGAACGTCGGCAGGCTTCTTCGATTGTCAACGCACCTGTCGCCATCGCTCCGGCGGCGATTCCGGCAAGAGTGCCTTCGGTATTCGCGGGGAACACGTTGTTCGTTCCTGTTGAAATGGGAACCAGCGGCACGGTACCAGAGCCCTTAGCAACGACACGGTTCGTGCCGTCTCCGCCGAGAGTCACGATACTATCTGCGCCTTGTTCCGCCATCGCACGGGCGGCATTTGTCGAAGCACCCTGATGATCGGCGACCGGCATTTCGACATAGTCGATCTTAATCTGACCTTCAACGTCGTGAGCAGCCGGACGTGCCAGTCCTGAATGATCTGGCATGACCAGAATTCGATCAGCACCAGTCGAAACAACACCGGCGAACACTCTGCGAAGAATGTTCGCCTTCTCTTGGTTCGAAACTACCCGACCGTGGGCTACTAAACGGCGAATGTCTTTACCCGCCGCAGGATTTGCGATTATTCCGACCGTGCTCAATTGAAAAGTCCCAAAACTGCCATTAGTGACATATGCCGACGCTTACGCCTTCATCCAACTTGGGTCGCTGAGGAATTTGGCGATTGACCGCACAAACTCGGCAGCCGGTGCACCGTCCCACGCTCGGTGGTCGAACGCAAGGTTCAAGTTGGCGATCGATCGAATGACAATTTCGCCATCAACAACCACAGGTCGTTCTTCAACCGTTCCAACACCCAAAATTCCGATTTCAGGCTGGTTCAGCAGAGGATCGAAAGTATCGATGTTGTACGAGCTCAGGTTGGTGATCGAAAACGTGCTGTTCGTCATTTCGTCAATCGAAAGACTGTTTGCTTTTGCCTTCTTAGCGAGTTCACGAACTTCTTGGGCGATTTCCAATAGAGATTTCTGGTCGGCGTTCTTGATAACCGGAACCAACAGCCCTTCAGGGATCGCCATTGCGATTCCGACGTTCACTTCGTCGAGTACTCGCACTTCGTCACCGACAAGATGAGAATTGGCGATTGGAGATTCCTTGAGAGCGCGTGCAACAGCTGCAATTACCAAATCCTGGTACTGAGGACGCAGCTTGTGCTGTCGCCATTCACCAACGAGTTCACGCTGGAATGCGATAGCGTCGGTAACATCGGCAGTGGTCGAAAGAGTCACCGCTGGAATGGCAGCGCTTTCGGTCATACGACGTGCGATTGTTCCTCGAAGACCCGATAGCTTGATCGTCTCTTTTACTGGAACAACCGATTCTGGCAATGGAGCAGCGGCAGCAGTTGTGCCTCCTACGGGAGCCGCAGCAGCAGCCTTCACATCATCTTCGGTAACTCGACCGCTAGGACCAGTACCTAAAACACCAGTGAGATCAACGTTCATGTCTTTGGCGAGCCGACGTGCCCTAGGGGTAACGATCTGCTTGCCGCCCTTTGGAGCGACGCCAACTTTGCCAGAAGCGGCGGCGGCGGCAGGTTTTACAGCCACTGGAACGGGAGCACTAGCAGGTCCACGAGCTGTAATTACGTCTGGCAGATCAGCGTTCGATTCACCAGATTCTAAAATATGGCCAAGAACAGTTCCGAC
>JABIHL010000064.1 GCA_018649665.1 Chloroflexota bacterium
AGCGCTCGTAAGTCCTTATCCAAACACGGCCCCCCAAAGCCAATACCGGGTTGCAAGTATCCGGGACCAATTCGAGGATCTAAGCCGAGCCCCTCCACGATATCGCCTATATTGCCGCCACCCTTCTCGGAAATACCAGCAATCTCGTTAATAAACGAAATCCGAGTCGCCAGAAAAGCATTCGCAGCGTACTTAGTTAACTGCGCAGAGGTGGCGTCAGTCTCCACATAAGGAATCTCACGACCTGAATCGATCCACGGCACGTCTACAACCGTTTTACCGGCAAGCAACGGTTCGTATATTTCCCGCAGCACAGCGTTTGCCCGCTCCGAATTCGATCCCACGATAATGCGTGAAGGCGCAAAGAAATCTATTAGCCCACTGCCTTCTCGCAAAAACTCAGGATTCGATACGACATCGAAATCTTCACCCTCAGTGAGTTTCTGAGAAAGGATGTCGGTGACGATGTTCAAAGTACCTACCGGCACCGTGCTCTTCACAACAATCACCGTGTACTTCGAAATTTCGTCCCGAAGTTGTTCAGCAACCGCAATCACTGCCGACAAATCCGCAGCACCATCCGAGAGCGAAGGTGTTCCGACCGCGATAAACAACACGTCGGATTCTCTAACGGTTTTGCTCTGATCATCTGTGAAAGAAATCTGACCAAGCTCGTTCAGTCGACCCAGAATAGGCTCCAGGCCCTCCTCATAGACAGCCGATTTGCCCGATCGGAGCATCTCAAGCCGAGTCTGATCGAGATCCATCGAGACGACTTTGTGCCCAAGCGCGGCCAACCCGACGCTAGTCACGAGCCCGACATAACCTGCTCCACCGATAACACCAATATCAGTCAACGAAAATCCCTCTATTTACAACTTCCAAAAATGTACATCGGCATCGATCATTTGAGATGAAGCAATTGTGCCAGTAAGGTCGATCATCACTCCACCCTGTGAAACCAATTCGCCAACAGACTCCACCGATTCGACAAAATGTGAATGCGGCACAGCCAATACAACAACGCCATACTTCGCATCGTTGCCGAACGGGTCTCTATTTAGACTGTTGTCTTCACCATACGGATCAAACGTAGTAACCGATCCAAACACACCGGTCATCTCACTCGTAAGGCGCACTGCTTTGCTATTTCGAAAATCTGCCACGTCGCCTTTAAAGGTTTGGCCGAGTATTAGAACATCGGTCTTTTCTGGCAAATTACCATCGCTAGTTACAAGCTCCCGAGCCTTCTCGACAACCTGGGTCACCATGCCTTCATTGACACTACGACCTGCAAGAATCACATTAGCGTCGTAACCAACCTGTTCTGCTGCATAAGTCAAATAGTAGGGATCGACCGGTATACAGTGCCCGCCAACAAGTCCGGGTTGATATCGATGAAAATTCCACTTCGTTCCAGCGGCATCAAATACGTCTGAAGAGTCAATTCCCATACGATCGAAAATTATCGCACTCTCGTTAAACAGGGCGATGTTCAAATCACGCTGAACATTCTCAATAACTTTAGAAGCCTCAGCTGTCTTGATATTCGGTGCCATATGCACCCCGGCCTTGGCAATACGCGAGTACACATCGCTAATTACTTTCGCGCCTTCTGAGTTCTGTCCAGAAACAACTTTTACAACCGTTTCAAGCGTGTGCTCAGCGTCACCGAAATTAGTGCGTTCGGGCGAGTATCCGAGAATGAATCCCTCGCCAGATTTCAAACCCGACTCACGTTCGATAATGGGTCCGCAAAAATCTTCTGTACAGCCCGGATATGTCGTCGACTCGAACACGATAATCGGCGTAGTTGTGCCGTTAGATCGATCCCGCAGTTTCTTTCCAATCAATTCACTGGCTGATTCAAGCGGACCCAAATCAGGGCGATTATCTTTGGTGACCGGAGTGGGAACTGTAACCACGATAAATTCAGCATTTGTCACGCAAGTATCGTCTGCAGTAAAAGTCAGTTCTGATGAAGCGATAAGGCCTTTATCAACTTCAAGATTCCGGTCGAATCCGTCTTGCAACTGCTCCACTCGTGAAGAATCGTTATCGAATCCGATTGTAGGGAACTCGGCCGCAAACGCTAAAGCTAATGGCAAGCCCACATAGCCCAAGCCAACGATCGTAATATCACTCGGAGTTTTCACAAACAAATCCCTCTGGCGTTACTAAAAATCGACAAACAACTACAGCGAAACATTTTTCGCCCACTCTCGATTTTCCATATACCAATCAACTACAGAAGCAACGCCCTGCTTCATATCCATCTGCGGTTCCCAATTTAGCAATTCTCGTGCACGGCTAATATTCGCCCAAGTCGCCATCACATCGGTTGGTGGAAACGGATGATGCTCGATGTTCGCAGTTTTACCTACAATCGATTCGATCTCGTCGATAACGGCATTCAGCTCCACCGGACTATCTGATCCGAGGTTTATCGTCTCGTATCCCTCGTATGCCGGCGATCTTTCGACAGCCGCAACCACACCTCTCGCAACGTCGTCTACGTGGGTGAAATCACGTTGCTGCGTGCCATCACCATTTAGCTGCAAAGTGTCACCCTCAACAATCCATCGCACAAATCTGAACAGACTCATGTCAGGACGTCCCGAAGGACCATAGACGGTAAAGAATCGGAACACAGTCACATCGAAATCGAACAAATAGTTGTACA
>JABIHL010000065.1 GCA_018649665.1 Chloroflexota bacterium
CGAATCGGTCTCTGGTGGAGCCCACTGGGGCGGCGGACTCTGGGTCGATACGCTCGATCACGCCCGATTCGGGATGCTTTACCTGAACCGTGGACGCTGGGGCGATCGCCAGATCATCTCGGAAAAGTGGATCGACATGATGACTGTCCCATCGGCAAACAACCCACAGTACGGCTACATGTGGTGGCTTAACACGGGTCACGTTCGCTACGGAAAGCACGCATCGGAATCGACGTTCGCAGCTTACGGGGCAGGTGGGAACTTAGTTGTGATTGATCCTGAGAAGAACCTCATCGTAGTGACCCGCTGGTGCGAGGATGTTTCGGGTGTCGTCGATATCGCAGCTTCAGCCGTTAAATCGGGGAGCTAACGATAGCTACTAATGCCACCAAGTCCTGCTGAAGAATCTAAAAATCCTGAACAGTCCGAGGCTGCCCCGGCAGTCGATCAACGTCAGCCTTTATCGCTAAAAGCCGGGGCGTTCGCGCTTTTGTTGGCAACAGCGTGGGCAGGAAACCCCGTTGCGAACAAAGCCGGACTCGCAGATGCCGGGCCATTACGACTCGGCTACCTGCGATTCATTCTCGGCGCGATCGTCGTACTCATATACGCGATCGCCACTCGTCAGTCGTTCAAGGTCAAGAAGCGTGAGTGGGTTCCACTGGGGCTTCTGGGGCTTCTGTTCACCGTTCAGCTGGCGTTCATGAACATTGGGCAGGACTACACAACGGCGGGTCACGCTGTTGTCGTGACGACCACGTTCCCGTTGTGGACCGGCGTGTTCGCCCACTTCTTCGTTCCGGGCGATCGAATGTCGCGTTCGAGAACGTTCGGGACTCTGGTGGCGTACAGCGGCGTGGTTGCTGTGTTCTACAAGGGATTCGCCGATTCCAGTTCAGATTTCCTGATTGGCGATCTGCTTTTGCTTGGATCGGCAATTCTTCTTGGCGGACGTCAGGTGTTTTTGTCGCAGCTGGGTCAGGGAATCGATCAGCACAAGCTTTTGATGGCTCAGAGCGTGTTCGGCATCGTGACGTTCGTGATAGCCAGCTTGATATTCGAAGGCAATGAGGCGTTCACGGTAACGACAAAGCTGGTAGTAGCGCTGTTCTACCCAGGTGTATTGATCGCTGGGCTCGGCTTTATCGGCCAAACATGGCTTTTGAAGCGATATCTGCCTTCGAGAGTAACTGTTCTCTCGCTCAGTCAGCCGATATTCGGTGTGCTGTTCAGCTGGTGGATACTTGGCGAGTCTATCGGAGGCGAACTGTACATTGGCGCAGTGCTGGTCGTAATTGGATCAGCACTGGCTCAACGACGGTCGAAGCCGAAAGTTGCTACGCAGCCAGAACTTCCAAGTGACGCTGCTCGATAAGGTCGCGAACCACTTCAACGTTCAAATGACGCTTCGGGTAGAACGCAGCAGCTCCGGCTTCTGAAGCCAACTGCTCGTACTCATCGTCCTGCTTCATTGAGGTAAGAACGACAACGGCCTTAGGATCGGTACCGAGAATCGTGCCTGCGGCTTCGAAACCGTTCATCTGTGGCATCTGGACGTCCATGATCACGGCGTCAGGCAAAACGTCCTGATACGTATCAGCGGCTTGTGCGCCATCTTCTCGTTCGGCAACCACCTCGAAACCGCCTGCTTTATCGAGCATGCCTCGAATGATGTCGCGGAAAATAGGCTGGTCGTCGATAAGTAGAACTCTGTACATATTTTGTGATCTCGGAGGCTGTTCGTATGGGTCTATATCGATAATACGAACGTACGAGGGCTAGGTGAATAGCCGATGGTTTAACAGACCCTGTGGGATTATGCGCGTAGCTCTTTAGGTGCGCACCGCAACTTAGGCTGCTGAAGTCTGTTCGCCGGATTCGACAATCGCGCCATCTGCAGCACCAATGCTCAGATCAGACAGGTTTTGTTCGGGCTCAGGAGCAACAAATGGGATTATGAGTTTTAGCTCAGTGCCAACTCCGGGTTTGGAATTAATCTCAAGCGTCGCTCTCATCGCATCGGCATAGTCGCCAATGTTGACCATCCCTAATCCGGTCTGGAGAATCTCGTCAGCATCGAACCCTTTGCCGTCATCGGTGACGGACATGATGAGGGTCTCTTCTGCCTCATCGTAGATCCAGCCGAGCGTACAAACTGTAGCCTCGGCATGCTTTGCTACGTTTCCGAGCGCCAGTTCAGCGATTCGATATACACCGAGTCGAACGTCGTCGGGAATTACAGATGTTCCGGCTGGTTCTAGCTGGGTTGCAGCTTCGTTGACTACGAGTTCGACCGGGATAAGCGAATCGTAGAAGTTCCTGAGAGATCGGAGTCCGACTCCGGCTCCGACACGAACGATGCTTGGGTGCAAGCGGTGTGCGATACCTCGAATATCGTCTTCGCGAATGTTGTCGAGATCGAGAATTATATTGTCGAGCTCTTCGACCTGATCGGGGATAGTTTCGAGGTTAGATTCTCTGAACTGGGTCATCTGCATCCAAACGGCAAATAGTTTCGATTGAACGGTACCGTGCAGTTCTTCAGCAATGGCTCGCTTCGTGCTGTCGGCGGTCTGAACCATTCGTTCTCTGGATGTGCGAACTTCAGCGTACTGAACCGCTAGTTCCTTGTTGGTGCGCTCTAATCGTGATTGCGCACGTCCCGATGCCCAGTGGAGCACTAGTAGCACGAGGATCATACCGGCGTTGAACACACCGGCGATTATCCAGACGCTTTTGTGAGCAACCGCAAGATAACGACCAACGTTAGTTGTAATGGCGGCGACCATCAGGGTGCGGGCTTTTCGGCCGTTGCCGGGGGGCTGATCCCAGATGAGTTTGTAGCTCTGAAGAATATTGGCATCGATGCCGACTCGGTTCAGCGCTGCGTCGGGTTCCATGTGGATAGACGCTTGTTCGCTGTTCATCGCGTCGTCGAACGCTGTGAGCATCGAGCCTTGGAGGACTGGTGTAGCTCCGCTTGTGGAATACAGCGGCTCGCCCGTGATCGAATATAGATCGAGTCGCTGAGCATGTGCACCGAACAGTCCGCGTTTCATCAACGAGTCGAACGAATTAGTCGTAATAACTGAATCTAAACGTTCACGTGCACCTGATCCAGTGATTTCAGCATCGCCGAAGTGGATAACTGAAGCGAATCGGTCGAGATCTTCAACTTGCCCCTGGCTGATGCTATTCAACGTGTTCTGCGGCAGAAGGTTTGATCCGAACGCGATGATCGCCCCAGTCATGATCGTGATGGCAACAATGCCGATCACGAGTGGACTCTGGAAGACGATTCGATGTGGAGTCGATACCGATTCTGGCGCCGATTGATTCATAGGATTTACGATTCAGCCTGTTCCGTTCACACAACTGTTTGTACTCGCGTGCGCTTAGCTTATTGGCGTGTAGCGAAATACGTCAGGTACGTGATGTGCAGTGCTTAGTGTGGGTTTATACGCGCAACAGGTATTGGTGTTGGAATCGCTGAAATCGTCTTAAAACAAAAAACCTCGAACAGATCGAGGCTCTTAGTTCAAATATTCCTGAGTTAGGAAATTAGGCTGCGATTGCGTCGCTGCCGCCTGATGGTCCACCGCCAACAAGGCTGCGTAGCATCGAAACGTTCAGGTTTCGCTTTGGAACGAATCCCTTAGCACCAATTTCTCGGGCGAGGATCGGGTACTCGGAATCGGATCCCATGCTGGTGAGAACTACGTTTGCCTGTGGGTGTCGAGATAGGATGCGTCGAGTCGCTTCAACTCCGCTCATGTCGCCCATCTGCACGTCCATAACAACGATATCGGGATTCAACTTGCCCATCATCTCAATGGCGTGTGCACCGTCGGTGGCTTCACCGATAACTTCACATTCACCATCTCGTTCTAGTACCGATCTCGCAACGTTCCTGAATACCGGTTGATCATCTACTAGAAGAACTGAAATCGATTCAAGTTCTACTGTTTGTGAGTTCTGGAAAAAGTCGACTATCTCGCCCATTGTCGTTGTGTCCATATCTCGTTCTGGTGTGTGGAACCCAAATGCCCGTCGGGTCCGAAATCTCTAATAAAACTAATCTAATCTTGGTCTGATGAAACGAGCAGTAGGCAGACACCTGATCGTCTTGGTGTTAGCTCGCAACCGGGCTTTCGTGTTTTGCGGAATGGACACTGTGGGTTGTTGCACAGGTTGGTGTTTACGGGCAGCAACATAGGTAGAATTCGTGCGCCAACATGTCAGACTCAACATCACATACTCAGGATCCTGAGCACAGCCAAGAGATTATCCCGACTGCCGAGACATCGGGAATTACACGCCTTAGCAAGACCGACAGCGAGACTGAAGGCGCGCATCTCAAACGGGTGGCCGATGAACTGAGTGGTTCGGGCGAAGAACGGATCAAGCACCTCAAAGCGATGCTTTCAAGCCGGAAAATGAGCGAACGGGTAGCGGCGGCTCAAGATCTCGGCAAGATCGGTTCATTGCGTGCTATTCAGATTTTGCGGGAGCTTCTGGCATCGAGCGACGAATCGTCGTGGCGTATCGCAATACACGGATTGCGCACGGGTGGGGCACGCGAGGGTTGGCTCTGCCTCGAAGGTGTAGCGCAGGATGATGCGAACCAGCTCGAATCGGATAGTGAACGGGCTTCCGATGAATCGTTCAGGCGTCTGATGGCGATGGGCAGAACGAAAATGATGGATCG
>JABIHL010000066.1 GCA_018649665.1 Chloroflexota bacterium
CGTTGGGCAACTTTGTACGTGGGAAACTAGACCTTCTTCCCGAGACTCAACCTGAAACACAGCTGTCGTTCCCCGGCAAAATCACCGCCGACGCCGAGCGGGAAATTCTAGTGATCTCAGATTCGAATCACCGCCGTCTTATCGTTAGCGATCTCGACGGTAAGGTCGAAGCTGTCATTGGCAATGGCGAATCTCCGCTGGCAGATATTGAACATCCCGGCGTCTTTTCCGAACGTGCTTTCGATCAACCATTATTCGACAATCCGCAGGGTGTCGTCATTGATGGCGAAACTCTGTATGTCGCCGACGCCGGAACGCACACCGTCGTCAAGGTTGGTCTTGTTGGGGGAACGGCTGAGACGATCGCTGGCACCGGCTCACAGTCCATGTATCGCCATCAGGGCGGGGATGCTCTAACAACGCCGCTCAACTCGCCGTACGACCTCTCGCTTCACGAAGGAGTGCTGTACGTGGCAATGGCGGGATTCCATCAGCTTTGGACGTTCGACATAGCCGAAAGCACCGTGAGTCCGTTCGCAGGAGATGGCGGCGAAGACATACACGACGATCTCAAATCGAACGCTAGACTCGCCCAGCCTTACGGAATCGAAGTTTCGAACAACGCCGTCTTTTTCATCGATAGTGAAACCAGCGCGCTCAGAGTTTCTGCGATCGCAGACGAGGGCAGGGTGGTAACTCTGGTCGGAAAAGGACTGTTTGATTTTGGTGATGTCGATGCAGTCGGCAAAAACGCTCTGTTCCAGCATCCGCAGGGACTCGCCGTCAGCAAAGATGTCATCTACGTTGCCGATTCGTATAACAACAAAATCAAGTCTGTCGCTATTGGGTCGCTGCAAGTAAGTACCGTCGCTGGTTCGGGGATAGCTGGCGATATGGACGGCTTCAGCACCATCGCCCAATTTAGTGAACCAGCCGGTGTGGCGGTCGCTGGAAATCGAGTTTACGTCGCCGATACCAACAACCATAAAATCAAAGTTATGGAGTTAGACACCAAAGAGGTCTACATGTTGGATCTGACCGGTCTGTAACGTCCTGTCGAGCCGTCGCCTAGTTTGCTGCACCGCCGACTGATCGACACGCATCGAACTCACATAAATCAATCTGGCACGAGCACTTAGAGAATCGGAAGAACATGCCCAATCGACTTGCCAATGAAACAAGCCCGTACTTGCTCCAGCATAAGGACAATCCGGTCAATTGGTATCCGTGGGGCGAAGAAGCGTTGGCCGCCGCCAGGTTGCTCGACAAACCCATATTGTTGTCTATCGGCTACTCGTCGTGTCATTGGTGCCACGTCATGGCGCACGAATCGTTCGAGAACGAATCGATAGCGGCAGTGATGAACGCTGGATTCATCAACATCAAGGTCGACCGAGAAGAACTTCCTGACGTCGATTCGATCTACATGACCGCAGTGCAGGCAATGACCGGTTCAGGCGGTTGGCCTTTAACCGTATTTATTGCTCCAGACGGCCAGCCGTTTTTTGGCGGAACGTACTTCCCGCCTGAAGATCGACCCAACATGGCAGGATTCCCGCGTGTGCTTGCGGCGATATCGGACGCTTATGCCAACAGGCGTCAGGAAATTCTCGACAATTCGAAGCAGGTTGTGGATGCTATTCGCGAGCAAGCAACTCCGAAGAAAATCGAAGGATCAGTGGATGAATCGCTGATATTCGGAAGTTTTACGCAACTGGTCGGGAATGCTGATCTAGAGCATGGCGGATCGCAGGGAGCACCAAAATTTCCACAACCGATGATCTATGAACTATTGCTCCGATACTGGAAACGCACCGGTAGCTCACAAGTGCTCGACATCGTGACATTAACGCTCGAAAAAATGGCGCATGGTGGTATCTACGATCAGATCGGTGGCGGTTTTGCCCGCTACTCAGTAGATGATCGCTGGCTCGTACCTCACTTCGAGAAAATGCTGTACGACAACGCCCAGCTCGTATCGTTATATATCCATGCGTATCAAGCCAGGAAAAAACCGCTGTTCAAACGGGTCGTTGAGGAAACGCTCGAATATGTGACCAACGAGATGACTCACGCTGCCGGAGGTTTTTATTCAGCCTCTGACGCTGATTCCGAAGGCGTCGAAGGGAAATTCTTCGTCTGGACGTCGGAAGAGATAGATTCCGTACTGGATTCGTCCGATGCCGAACTCGCCAAGGCTTACTGGGGAATATCGGAAGACGGAAACTTCGAGGGATCGAACATCCTGAATCTGCCAATGTCGCAGCCGGAGTTCTTATCTCGAACAGCGCAGGAGCCGACTGACGTTATTGCCGACATCGAGCGAGTTCGTGAGATTCTCTATCAAGAGCGATCGAAACGAATAGCGCCGGGAATCGACGATAAAATTCTCGTTTCGTGGAATGCACTTATGCTCAAGGCATTTGCAGAAGCAGGTGCAGTATTCGAAAACAGTGAATGGATCGCCACGGCTGAAAAGAACGCTCGGCTACTGCTAGATCAAGTGCGTGACGAGAACGGATTATTGCTTCACACATGGAAGGCGACCAGCGATTCGGAGGGCGACGCCAGAATCCTTGGGTATCTCGACGACCACGCTTACTTGGTCGACGCTCTGCTGACGCTCTACGAGGCGACCTTCGACTTCTCTTATGTTCGCGAGGCACAGGCTATTGCCGATCAGATGATCGAACGTTTCTGGGACAAAGACTGGGGTGTGTTCTACGACACCTCACTCGAACACTCGAAGTTATTGGTTCGCCCTCGTGATGTCCTCGATAACGCCGTGCCGTCGGGTGGAGCGATTGCTGCGATGGCATTGCAACGCCTGAGCGTGTTCACTGGGACTGTCGAATACGCCGAGAAAGCCGAAACGTCGATGAAGGCATTGATTCCGCACATGGAGCAATCACCGTCGGCGGTTACATCGTGGCTTGCGGCGGTCGATTTCTTACGATCGAACTCGCAAGAAGTGGTGTTGATTGGCGACGAATCAGATTCCGTTATTTTGGAAATGAAACGTGAACTTCGAAGTGCGTTCGAACCGAACCGGGTATTGGCGGGCGCTTCAGCGGGTTCAAGCGAATCTGGTGGGTCGCCATTACTGGAAGGCCGAGATCAGGTCGACAGTAAGGCGACGGCTTATGTTTGCGAAAACTATGCCTGTAGATTGCCTGTTACGAGTGCGGCTGAGATGCGTGAGCAGCTAGGACTGGTCTGAGCCAGCAGAGTCAGTGGAATCGGTCGAGCGGGGTGATTCAGGGCCGCTCTCCTCTTGATCAGCAGCAGCTTCTTTTGAGGCGCGGGCATCTGCCCTTCGGTCGATTCGTTCGCGAATAACGGCCAATCCGACCCCAGCTGCAGTTCCAGCCACGCCCATCATCGCAAGCAACGGGCCGGCGGTCATTCTACACATCTAGTTCAAGCGTCCGATCTATCCCATAAAAAAAGCGGCAACAACCTTGAAATTGTACTGCCGCATGATTTTTATCGAAACTAAATAGCCAAGTCGAAAGGGTCGAATCTACTCTTTCGATGCCTCGTTACTCAGCTTCTGCGTACTTTTCGAGAACTTCGTCTGAGAAGTCACCGTTCGAGTAAACCTTCGATACATCATCGAGTTCTTCAAGTGAATCCATGAGCCTTAGCGTCTGCATTGCACCCTTATCGTCGAGTGGGACGAGAGAGGTTGGGACGAGGGCAACATCGCCGCTTTCGACAGTGATGCCAGCCAGTGCTTCAACGCTAGTCTTCACCTGTGCGAACTCTTCGTATGGCGCAGTGATCTGAACCACGTTGCCATCGACTTCAACATCTTCGGCTCCGGCATCGACGATTTCCAGAGCTACGTCGTCAGGATCACCGTCGGTTACTTCGACAGTGATTAGTCCCTTATTTTCGAAATTCCAAGAAACAGCTCCAGATCCGGCAAGATTCCCGCCAGCTCGGGTGATTTTGGCTCGAACTTCGGCAGCGGTGCGGTTCTTGTTGTCGGTTAGCGTTTGGACGATGATGCCAGCACCACCGGGTCCGTACGCTTCGTAGCTGATTTCTTCGAGAATGACTGAATCATCACCGACTCCGGATCCGCGGGCAATCGCTCGGTCGATGTTGTCTTTCGGCATGTTCAGCGACTTTGCGTTATCGACCGCAAGCCGTAAGCGAAAGTTCATATCAGGGTTGGGGTCGCCAGCGCGGGCTGCGACCATGATTTCTCGAGCAAGCTTTGTGAAAAGTTGACCGCGCTTAGCGTCGGCCGCACCCTTTTTGTGCTTGATCGTGCTCCATTTAGAGTGACCTGACATTCAGATATTTCCTATTGGCCTCTATGTGACGATTGCTACTGGTTCCGGTTGAACCAAACGAACTGAGGGAACAGTTTACCGAAAATACCGGGGTTAGAGAATGCCGTCGGGCAGGTCTATCTTCATCGTGGCGGCTTTTTTGTCGACATCGACGATTACGCCTTCAAGAACGGGGACGAGAATTTCGTCTCCCTTCTTTTTCCCGGGAGCTGGCTTGCCGGTGATGATAAATACGTCGTTACTGCCTGTTTCGAGGATTTCGGTTAGCGTTCCGAGATGTTGACCATCGACGGTCGTTACGTCGGAACCAAGAATTTCGTAGTGGTAGTAGACGCCGGGAGGATTTTCGGGAAGCTCTTCGGCTGGAACCGAAAGTTCGAGATCTCGAAAACGGTCGGCTTTTTCGATCGAGTCGATGTTGTCGAATCGTAGTTTGGCTGAATCGCCAGATTTACCGGTTTCAACGATCTCGTATTCCTTGCCGTCGGCAATAACGCTGTCGCCAACAACGAATCGATCGGTAATCCCGGAGTAGATCTCAACGAGAAGTGCGCCTTTGATGCCTGTCGGGCGGCGGACGCGACCAACTACAACTAATTCGTTCAGTTCTTCGCCCGGGGTGTCGGGTTGACTGTTTGAATCGGTCATAGCCATGGACGCTACTTTAAGGGTGCAGGCGTGCTAGTCGATTTCGAGGCTGACACGGGTGTCGGCCTTTACTGCCGCAACTCGCAGGAGCGAGCGCATCGACTGGGCAACTCGACCGTCACGGCCGATTACTTTGCCCTTGTCCTGATCGTCTACTGACAGGTGTAGGAATATGCGTTCGCCGTCGTCCTCTTCGGTTACAGATACTGCTTCCGGGTTCGTGGCGAGTGCACGTGCGATGTACTCGATCATCTCTCGCATCGAGTCGATCGGCGACATATCGTCGCCTTCGGACTCTTCAACTTGGACGTCGTCATCACGCTCAGCCACTAGGAGTTACTGCCTTCTTAGGAGTTGATACCTTAGGAAGGATTCC
>JABIHL010000067.1 GCA_018649665.1 Chloroflexota bacterium
CCAAACTGGAATCGGAACCCCGAAGTACCGCTGACGCGATATACACCAGTCGACGTTCAAGTTCTCGGTCCAGTTTTCGAAACGCTTGCGCATGAACTCGGGATGCCAGTTGATCTTGCGCCCCATTTCGATCATCTGATCGGTTTTGTCCAGCATCCTCACGAACCACTGTCGAGTCGTCAGATATTCGAGTGGACTGTCGCCCTTCTCGTAGTATCGAACTGGGTGCTGAATCTGCTTTGGTTCATCCTGCAAAGGCGCGCCGTTACCGGTCGCTGAGTTCGCAGGGTCTCGCATGAGGTCGACAACTAGCGATTTGGCAGAACGCGTGCGCTTGCCAACTATCGTCTGGTAGTTCTCGTTCGCCTTCTCAGGATTCGTGCTTGCCCAGCCGTTATCACCACCAAATTCGTGATCGAGAATCCGACCATTTCGGCCCAGTATCTGGCGAAGTTCAAGTCCTTCTTCGCGCCACCATGCAACGTCAGTCTGATCACCAAAGGTACAAACCATCAGAATTCCGGTTCCCTTTTCGGGATCGGCTTCGGTGCTAGGGAAAATCGGAACCTTGGCGAAGAATCCAGGAGTAACGGCGTGTTTGCCGAATAGACCCTTGAACCGCTCGTCGTCAGGGTGAGCCGTTATGCCCACGCAAGCCGCTAGCAATTCAGGACGAGTAGTCGAAATCACGAAACTCTTTACAGGAGCATCTTCTTCGAACACGCCGAATTCGATGTCGTGATACGCCCCGCCCTTTTCTCGATCCTCGACTTCAGCCTGTGCGACTGCTGTCTGGAAATCAACGTCCCACATGGTCGGTGATTCGAGTTGGTATACGTGGTTTTTCTCGTGAAGATCTAAGAAGCTACGCTGGGCGATTCGACGGCTCTTGTCGTCGATAGTCGCGTACTCATCGCCCCAATCGATCGAGTAGCCCATACGATCGAACGTCTCTTTGAAAACGATCTCGTCCATCTCGGTAACAACTCGGCAAAGCTCGATAAAGTTTTGACGGTTGATAACCAACTGACGGTCTTTTTTGAGACCCAATTCGGCACGCTTGGCTTCTACGTC
This sequence comes from Chloroflexota bacterium, assembly GCA_018649665.1. Lineage (GTDB taxonomy): Bacteria > Chloroflexota > Dehalococcoidia > Lucifugimonadales > Lucifugimonadaceae > Lucifugimonas. Next base: position 1,075 of record JABIHL010000067.1, read on the forward strand.
GAGATTTTCGATATATGGAACGTTGCGTTCAGCCCGCACTGAGAAATAATTCTGAACCCGACGTTCAGTAGGAAGACCGTTATCGTCCCAGCCCATCGGGTACGCAACGTTCATGCCGGTCATGCGCTTGTATCGCGCCAGCAAATCTTGGTGGGTGTACGAGAAGATGTGACCGATGTGCAGCGATCCGCTGACAGTCGGAGGTGGTGAGTCGATTACGAACGAATTCTCACGCGGCGCGTTAGGTTCACGCTTTTCAATGCCCAACTCGCTCCAACGCTTACGCCAGTGCAGTTCACGCTCATTAATATCAAAGCGCTTTGGAAGATCACCAAACTCAATCGACTTCACGATTACTAATTCCTACTTGGTCTTATCGACCAATCTAACCACCTGAAATTCAGGCAATAAAAAACCCATCCACATCAGAAGCAAAAACTTCTTCAAAGGACGGGCTGACCGCGGTACCACCTTCGTTGAACACAGTCGTATACCTAACGACCACGAACCACTCAATTAGCTGTAACGGAGCAACCGGGCGAACTTAGTAATTTCGAAATAAACGAAATATTCAGTCCACCAGCTCGGAGACGACTTCACGATTGCGAGGGTTCCGGTTCACACCAACCACCGGATCTCTTTGACCCTGCAAACTCGCTACTACTTCTCGTCGAAGCTTATTCAATATCACATTCAGGCTAGCCGCTACTCAGTTCAATTGCAATGGCAAATACTGCTTACGACTCTGCCGGAGCCTTGCGCTTACGTCTTGGTTTTTTGTTCATCTGACGATGCAACTCGTCCGCATGAACTAGCTTCTTTCGACGTACGTCGTTCTGACGCATTCGCTCTAATTTCGCCAGACCTTTACGGGTGTCGCTAGCGATTTTGGCGGGATCAGATCGTTCCATTCGCAGTTTGAACAGCCAGTAGGTGAATGCATCTTCCGATCCGAGAGTATGCTCATCTCGATGCCGCCAGCCGTCACGCGCTGATATAGCGCCTGCCTCTAGTTTGAACACCTCCCAAAGCTGATCGCGAGTATTGCCGTAAAGAGTCTCGTAAGCGAGCTCCAACGACTGGTCGCTCAACGGCCGTCCAGCCCCTACCCGCCTGTGGGTAACCTCTTCCTCAACTGCGGTAACAAGCGATTGCTCGACAGTTACACCATAGAAGTAGGAGAGATGCGCTCTCCCTTTATCCACACCAACGGCGCGCATGAACTCTGGTTCTTCAAATCCGGCGAACAATACGGGATCAGAAAGCCAGTCCCACCAAACATCTTGATCGATCTCGGCTTCACATTCTCGTAGCAATCGTTTAGCGAGCAGCTGCCAATCGAACGCTTCGCCACCGATCAAATAAACGTACGATTCGTCAGCGATTTTCTCTTGCGCCAAGGGCCATACGGCAATGGCTTCGAGAACTGCCAGTTTCCACGCATCGCCAACCGGACCCGCGAGCAGAACATCTGACTTCAGACGCAAAATCATCTCGGCCGCTTCTTTTTGCGAAGCGCCGGTTCCAGTGCTTGATTCTTGACTGTTAACCACGAGATTTATTGAATGCGTAACGCTCTGATTTTGGCAGAGCTAGGAATGCCATTAGTTCGGCATAGTGAAGTGTGTTGATCACACGAGTGGCTTCGACCCAACCGCGAATCGCTGTACCAACTCCGAATCGCATGTTGTCGAACTGCCACGTTCGGTGCGAGTCGGTGTTAACTGCAAAGATTACACCCATATCTACTGCCATTCGTAGGTGCTCAGCATTCAAATCGAGTCGGTCTGGCGACGCATTTATCTCCATCACTGTGCCCGTACGAATCGCCGCTTCGAGAACAGCGGCAATGTCGATCTCAACGGGTGATCGCCTACCAAGCAGACGCGCCGTTAGGTGGCAGATGACATCGACGTGCGGACTCTCCATCGCATCGATGACCCGCTGTGTCATTTTCGCGCTGTCTTGATCCATCCCAGAGTGAATCGAGGCGATGACGATGTCGAGATCAGCAAGCAATTCGTCGCTGTAGTCGAGCGATCCGTCAGGCTTGATGTCCATTTCCGTTCCGGTCAACAATTTCATTCCTGAAGATTCAGCCAGTTCCCTAACCGCAGTATTGTGTGCGATTAACATGTCGGGACTGAGCCCGTTTGCGACGGTTGCGCTTGGTGAGTGATCGGTAATAGCGAGGTACTCAAGTCCTCGCTTTTGTGCCACCGCTACCATCTCTTTCATTGGGTAGCGACCGTCCGACCAGTTCGTGTGCGAGTGCAGATCGCCACTGATATCTGACTCGGTGAGGATGTCGCCGAAATCTTTTTTCGCTGCGAGTTCGATCTCACCGGAATCTTCTCGCATTTGCGGTGGGACGAAGTTCAGACCCAGTCGTTCGTAAATATCTTGCTCGGACTGTATATCAGCAGACGAGCTATTTGCTGGATTAAGAAGACCCCTCGCACTAAACGTCATACCACGCTCGCTCGCTAGTGCTTCGAGACGAGTTCCGTGAGCGACCGAACCGGTTGCGTACACCAGTGCCCCAGCAAACGTCTCAGGCGTCACAATCCTGATTGAAAATTGAAAGCCGGTTGCATCTGTGAACACAGCCGTAGATTCATCATGAGTGACTACGTCACGAACGTTCGAAAGAGTCGTAAACGCATCGATGATGCTCTGAGTGTCTTTTACTGGCGCTGGCGCGCTGCACACAATATCGATGTTGCCGATTAGCTCTGCTGCACGTCGAATACTTCCAGCGACTTCGATATCAACGATGGTCTCGCATCGTGATTTCAACTCAGCAATCACATCGCTCGCCATCTGAGTTGCCGGACCCAACCCGATGCGGCCGCCTTGTTCAACACGCAGCTTGGTGTGTCGAAGTATCTGAGCAGCGCCCTTCTCGCTGATTCTCGGTAAATTCTGAAACTCGCCCGATTCGATAGACGCTTCTAACTGCACGTAGTTGGAAATACCAAGTTCGGTTGCCGCTGTAACGGCAGTCTTGGGGCCTATCCCGGGGATTTGGACGAGCTCGAGAATTCCATCGGGGAGTTCTTCAAGGAGTCCTTCCAACAGACCAAGCCGGCCTGTTCGGACAAGCTCCTGAGTCTTTTCGACGATCGCATCTCCGAAACCCGGAAGTTCGCCTAGTTTCTCAGCATCGTCGGCGATGTCAGCGATCGGATACGGCAGGCTCTTGATCGCGTCAGCAGCCTTCGAGTGAGCACGTACTTTGAATACGTTCTCGCCCTTCGCCTGCATCAGCACAGCGACATCGGCGAACACCTGAGAAATCGAATTATTGTCCATGCGCTACAGCATAACGGGCATGCCGGTACGGCGGTTGCCAGATTCCTGTTCCATAAGGAGACGGTCATGGACGGCTGTGAACATTACAGCAGCGCGTGCCAACGACACAAAAACGCCCTGAAGCCTCAACGCCCAAATTAAGAACCCATCGCCCGATCTCTCAGAAAAAGTGCCAATAGCACCCGATGGCACTATTCGGCGTCTTGCTTTGCCTGCTTGCGTTGCAGTCGCTCGATCTTGCGTCTTTCCGAACGACTCATCTTGCGACCATCAGGCGTGTGAGTAGGAACGTCCGACAGACTGTTTCCGCCCGCCTGTGCACCACCGTGACCCGAGTTCACGCTCGCCATCACTGAATGTTGGCTAGCAAGTGCGTTCGCCTTCTGTGTCGATACGTCGGCATCTTCCTTCACAGCGTTCACTTCTATGGTCTGAGTAGGAGGCGGTTGTTGCGTCAAAGCGACTCGGAAGATCGTCTTAGCAATAGTCGCCTTGATCGTGGCGTCGAACGCAGTAAACATCTGGAACGCCTGGTGCTTGTAAGCAACAAGTGGATCGCGCTGCCCTGCCGCTTCAAGACCAATTCCCTGCCGCATGTTGTCCATCGACGTCAGGTGCTCGACCCAGTGTTCATCGATAGTTCGCAGCATAATCGTGCGTTCGAGCTTGTTGAGCAGTTCTGCGCCAAACTCCTCGGTCCGCTTATCGTAGATCCTGTCGATCAAACCCAGAAAGGCCTCTTCGGCTTCCTCAGGTCGCATCTCGAATATATCGTCTTTTTCCGGGAACCCCTCGAAGGTCGGGAAGACCGTCATCAGCTCTCGATAAAGACCGTCCACGTCGTAGTTCTCTGAACCACCATTGATACGTTCATTAACGATTAGGCGTATCTCTATTGCGAGGTATTCGCTAATCGTTGAGCGTAGTTCTTCGCCATCAATAATCTTGTCTCGAAGCTGGTAAACAATGTCTCGTTGTGTGTTCACAACGTCATCGTAGTCAACGAGATATTTTCGAATTTCGAAGTTCTGTGCTTCGACTTTCGTCTGAGCAGTTTCTACCGACTTGGAAACCATCTTGTTCTCGATAGGGACATTAGCTTCCCATCGGAACAGATTCATTGCACCTCGAATTCGGTCGCCGCCGAAACGTCGAACAATGTCATCCTCAGTCGACAAGAAGAACTGAGTCTCACCGGGGTCGCCCTGACGACCGCATCGACCACGAAGCTGGTTGTCGATTCGACGTGACTCGTGCCGTTCGGTTCCCAGCACGAACAATCCACCTTTTTGGACAATCGTGTCGTGATCTGAATCCCAGCCGTTTTCCGAAGGCGTCGTTACATCAGGATTCCCACCGAGAATAATGTCGGTTCCACGACCAGCCATGTTTGTGGCAACAGTTACCGCACCAGCCTTACCAGCTTCAGCGACGACATTAGCCTCGCGCTCGTGCTGTTTAGCATTGAGTACGTTGTGCGGTATGTGCTTCTTTTTAAGTAGGTCACCTAGCAGCTCTGATTTATCAATACTAGTTGTACCAACAAGTACAGGCCGACCATCATTGTGAAGCTCGGAAATACGCTCGGCGATTGCGTCCCACTTGGCTTCCTCGGTCATGTAGATGTAGTCGCCATGGTCGATTCGTTGAATCGGCTTATTGGTAGGAATTTCGACCACTTCAAGCTTGTAAATCTTGTCGAGTTCTTCAGCTTCCGTAGTTGCCGTACCGGTCATACCGGCCAGCTTGTTGTACATGCGGAAGTAGTTCTGAAGTGTGATCGTTGCGTAGGTGTTCGACTCGCGCTGAACCTTTACGCCTTCTTTGGCTTCGAGTGCCTGATGAAGTCCATCAGAGAATCGACGCCCGCTCATCAATCGACCCGTAAATTCGTCGACGATAACTACGTCTTGCCCCTGCACAACGTATTCCCGGTCCTTGGCGTAAACGTGCTCGGCACGAATTGCGTTCTCAGTGAAGTGAGATAGAACGTCGTTCTCAACGCCGTACAGGTTCTCGATGTTCAGCTCACGCTCGACTGCTGCGATTCCTTCTTCGGTAAGAACAATCGACTTGCGTTTGTCCTCGATTTCGAAGTGAACATCGGGGGTAAGTCGTTTTGCCAGAACCGCGAACTTACGATATTCCTGACCTTGCTCTTTGGCTGGGCCAGAAATGATGAGAGGCGTCCGCGCTTCATCGATGAGAATACTGTCGACTTCGTCAACAATCGCATAAATGCGACCTCGCTGAACTCGTCGATCGATTTCTTCAACCATGTTGTCGCGAAGATAGTCGAAGCCAAACTCGTTGTTGGTTCCGTACGTTATATCGCAGGCATACGCCTCTCGCTTGCTCGCCGATTGGAAATTATCTTCAGGCGTACGAACCGGAGGGGCAGCGTCAGCATCATCTTCATCGTGTTTGCCGTCAATCTGAATTGGCAGCGGAGCATCAGGGTTGAATACCCAAGATCCGTCGTTTTGCAAGCAACCCACTGTGACACCAAGGGCATGGTGAATAATGCCCATCCAACCAGCATGAAGCTTGGCGAGGTAGTCGTTCACGGTAATGATGTGTGCGCCTTGGCCGGTGATGGCGTTCAAGTACGCAGGCAAGGTCGCAACAAGAGTCTTGCCTTCACCCGTACGCATTTCAGCGACTTTGCCCTGGTGAAGAACGATTCCGCCAATCATCTGCACGTCGAACGGTCGCATGCCGACTGCTCGTCGTGATGCCTCTCGAACAGCAGCAAAAGCCTCAGGCAGAATGTTGTCGAGAGTTTCCCCACCTTCCCATCGTGATCGGAAGTCGGCGGTTACGCCCTTCAACTGCTCATCGGTGAGTTTCTCAAAGTCCGATTCGAGATCATTGATCTCGTCGACTATCGGCTGGATGTCTTTTAGGGCTTGTTGGTTGGAATCACCAACCAGTTTATTGAAAAACTTAAACATATACGGCTACTAGCTCACCAAGAAGCATTAGCCCGATCAGAAGCATTCACCAATTACCAACTAATTGATAGTAAATAGCTCTCCAACCGAGCGACCTTCGTGGATTCGCCTGATTGCTTCTCCAAGAAGCGGTGCGATTGAAATTACTTTGATCTTTGAGTTTACTTTGTGTTCCATCAGAGGAACCGTGTCAGTTATTACCAATTCTTTGATATGTGAAATACCAGTAATGCGGGAAGATGCTTCCCCCGGCAGAACTCCGTGGGTTGCTACAACGTAAATATCGGTGGCTCCTCGTGCGGTAATCGCCTCTACAGCTGAGATGACAGTTCCACCAGTACTTATCTCATCATCAAACAGTATTACCGGTCGATCTCCCACCTCACCTATTACGTTCATACTCTCCACTCGGTCTTCATTGCCGAGGCGTCGCTTTTCTACGATAGCCAGCGGTGCGCTAATCGCATCCGCAAAGTAACGAGCCTTTTTCGATATTCCGATATCGACCGCGACAACCACCGGATCTTTAAGATCGCGCTTGATGAAGTAATCGACAAGCTTCGGCATCGCCGTCAGTTCGTCAACCGGCACGTGGAAGAATCCTTGCACCTGCCCAGCGTGCAAATCGACCATGATGGCTCGATCAGCACCCGCTGTTTCGAGTAGATCGGCAATTAGTCGACCAGTAATCGGCACACGGGGTTGATCTTTTTTATCGGTGCGCGCATAGCTGTAATAAGGAATTACTGCCGTGATACGACCAGCCGATGCGCGCTTTGCGGCATCGATCATAATCAACATTTCCATGATGTTGTCGTTCACTGGCTCGACGTCGGACTGAACGATGAACACATCTTTTTGACGAACATTTTCGAGAATCTTGACGAACGTGTTGTCGTTAGTGAACTTGAACACTTCGATCTTGCCGAGATCCTGCTGAAGGTAGTCGCAAATACTTTGCACCAGCGCTGGGTGTGAGTTCCCAGAGAAAATTACTGGATTTCCGTTAACTCCGTACATTAAATCCCCTTGAACCCTGGACGTCGTTTTTCGCGATGCGCAGCCATACCTTCTATATGATCTGCCGAGGATAACGTGATTGCCTCGGCTGCGGCAGACATTTCGAGAGAAGTTTCGAGGTCCATCGACATTCCGTTTCGCATCATCGTCTTAGCGAGGCGAATTGCAATCGGCGGTCCTACAGCAATGCGGCGCGCCATCTTCTCGGCAGTAGCGATTAGTTCGTTTTCAGATACGACACTGTTCAGGAACCCGAGTGACAACGCCTCATCGACTTCCATGAAGTTCCCCATGTACATAAGCTCGGCTGCTTTGGCCGACCCAAATAATCGAGGGTAGAGCCATGTTCCACCGTAACCGGGGAATAGACCAACGTGGATATAGGCGGCCATGAATCGCGCCGATTCGGAGGCGATTCTAATGTCGCACGCACAGGCAAGATCAAACCCGGCTCCAACTGCAGCGCCATTAATGGCAGCAATCACCGGTTTTTCCATCTTGTAGATACCAAGAATGACTCTTTGGGCGAGTTTGAATCCGCGTCGTAAATCTTCCGCACCACCAGGCCCCGCTTTGTGAGGACCATCTCCCCATCCGCCAGTCATTTCATCGGTGTCAGCACCAGAACAGAAAGCTCGCCCAGCGCCCGTAACGATTACAGCCCGGATGGAATCATCAACCGCTACCTTGTCTAGGACATCGGCAAGCGATTCGAGCAATTCATTGCTTAGTGAATTCAGCCGCTCAGGACGATTTAGCGTGATAGTAGCGAATCCGAGATCGCTATTTATATCAAGATTCACGCTTTGAGTCATCAGAGCCTCGGCACTATACGGTCGGAAGAAATATGCCGAAATTCTAGCACCGCGCCTATGCCGTATATCCGCGGATTTGCACCTGTCTCAAGTTATTTTGAGACGCACATCGCAACTACAGTACCGCACTTGGGCGAAGTCGAACCACAACTCGGTTCAACACGAATATCGTCTTTTGCCGAGTCGAACTATCTTTATTACGCAGCCTGTTGCCCAGGATGAATCACCGGAACGGCAGGTGTTATGCGCGGAGTAAACAGCCGAGCAGCCATCTCGGGCGAAAGGTCTTTAGAGAATCCACATTGGAGACACTTCAGAAATGTTCCGTGAGTGTCGCTGTCAGCGTTAACGTCGCCTGTGCATCTCGGGCACGATTTCAAATACAGCATTCCAGTCCCCTCTCCTGTTATTCAGGATCGATTAAGAAGTGCAAATATCTTAGTTCCAGCCCAAGACCATTCAGATCGTCTCTGCCACCACCACATACGCGTGCTAGCACCCAAATTTTCGAGCCGATGGTTCATTGCCACTGACCCATCGTCTAGGGGGCCGGATCAGATCAATTCGTCGTATGCGCCTTGTTTGAACCCAAACACAATCTGATCGCCGTCAGTGAGCATTGGTCGTCTTATCAAGCGAGGTTGCTCGATCATCAACTCGATGAGTTCGTCATCGGTAGCCTTACCGCGAAGTTCTCTAAACGGTTTTGAACTTGGACTCTTCCACGCAAACATTTCGTCTACCGATGTAAGCTCGCTCAGTTTTTTAATTTCATCAGCCGAAAGTTGTTCCTTAAAGAAATCACGAAATTCGTACTCAGCATTCGATTCGTTGAGAACCCGACGGGCTTTCTGGCACGTACTTCAACGCGACCAGCAGTAAAACTTCAACTCTTTAGACATTTATTGCATCTCCATGCTGTGAACTCAATTGCAAATCAGCAACGCGTTACGACACACTTATTGCTACCGTAACAATGTGCGAAGCCATCCAGATATTACGATCCTGATGCTAGATGAGTGACCAGCCCGATAACAACCCGTTCGAAGTAGAAGAACGATCCTTACGATCGCTTTTCACACGCGCATTCGGTAAATCTCGACCAGGTTCACCAAATCTTTCAAATCTAAGCATCTACGCATTCGGACTTTCCGGAGTCTGGACTGGAATCGGCGCAGGCATACTGCCGTTCAAAGTGATCGAAGCTCTCGAACTAGGCGGCATCGCAGTGCTCGGCTACGCCCTTGATAAAAACGGCGCACTTGGACTAATTTCGCTACTCGGACTAATTGTTGCCGCTGCCGCCCAACTTGGGGCAGGAGCTCTCAGCGACCGTGACGACCGGCCTGGCAAACGCCTGCTTTACCTGCTCGCCGGCGGAATCGGCCTGAGTGTGATGACGATCCTGTTTGGATTTACCAGTTCGTTCGTTACATTGATCCTTGCCATCGTCGCAATGCAGCTGTTCGGCAACTCTGCTCAAGGGCCAGCGAATGCGCTAATCATCGATCACGTTCCAGTCGAAGAGAGAGGCGCAGCTGCAGGAGTACTGAACCTGTGGCGACTTCTGGGCGCAGGATCGATCACCGTAATTGTTCTCCAGTTCATGGCGAGATATGACAAGGAAGACTCACCTGAATGGCTCTGGTATTCGATAGCCATGATGACTACTGCAGTGATGGTCAGCGTGCTCTGGACTGTAATCACGAACCGACCAAAAGATGGCTGGTTCATCCCAACACTTAGAAAGAAGACAGTTAAAGCTGTCGAATCTCAGCAATACGTTTCCGAAGCTACCCCTGCCTCTGGCACAAAATCAGGCATCAGTCGCAGCTACCTAGCATTTCTCGTGGCATTGGCTTTCGCCATCGCTGCAATGTCATCGATGCAAATATATGCGCTCTTCTTCTTGCAAGATGTTGTTGGCCTAGACAACCCAGCTGATGGAGCCGATTGGTTGGTGGTGGCGATCGTCGTAGCAGCAGCATTGACCGTGCTACCAGCAGGTCGACTCGCCGACCGATGGGGGCGCACCAGTTTATTCATCATCGCCGGGTCAGCAAGCGTAGTTTCTTCACTTCTTCTACTGTTTGTCAGTTCGATAGGTGAAGTACTCGCTATAGGATTTGTCATTGGAATATCAGTTGGATTGTTCATGACGCTAACGTGGGCTGTTGCAAACGACCTCGTGAGCCGATCGGGTGCAGCCAAAGAGCTTGGGTATATAAGCGTTGCGACGTTAATTGGGGCAGCTGGCGCACGATTCGCTGGCGTCGGCATCGACGAACTAAATGATGTTTCTGAGAATCTCGGCTACAAGATGATTCTCGTAGCGGTTGCCATCTCGTTCGCTTTTTCCTCTCTAATTCTCGCAAAAATCTCCAAAGATTCGAGATTCGCCGGGCCGATACAAACGAGCGAACCGGTTATCGCACCGTCTGTATCCGACTAATTTTACTCCGGATGTGCTTTGGCACTTGGTCGCGCGGCGTTGGTAATTTCGTTAGTAGCGCTCGTGACGAGTCACGCGATTCATATTCGACATATCGAAATATGGTGTCAGTTCATAGACGATTGTCGAAGCCTTGCTCTGGGTACTAACAGATATTTGGTTTCTGAAAACCAAAGTTCGGACCTTAGTTGCACTCATAACGTGCATATGTTGACCATTTCCATACTTTCGATCGCTCACGAACCGTCCTTCTGAAAATGGTTCTCATGTACGATTTTTCCGATTCGCTGCCCGTCTTTGAAAAAAATTCGAATGGTGAATACATTTCCAGGATGACGAACAGTTACTAATTGGCGAATAAACGTAAAAAAATAATCGCTCGCTTTGGCTCTGTCGCTTTTGCTGTGATGCTGTCCATTGCGTTCATATTAATTGGAGCCCGTACGGACGCTCTTGCATTCCTTGGTCCTACCTCGATTACAGTCGATGGAACCTTCACCGATTGGGGTACAGTCGGAAGTCCCACTGGCGATATCGGCGTATTCGAAGATGCCAGCAACTCTGGGGACCGTGACGGTGGAGGCATCAATGGTGATCTCGATATCACAGCCTATTGGGTAGGTATCGAGACCGAAGATGGCGGAACTGGCACACCGGGTGCAAGTAACAAAATCGTGTCGTACCACTTCCGAATCGATACGGCTGGTACCTCAAGCACGATGAATCAGCTGTACAACGTACAACTGAACCTCGGTGTAGCCCCGGCGGGTGAATCTGATCACGTTATTCAGTTCTACGCCAACTCGGATGGTGATGCGACTGAAGTTGAGATAGTTCTTCATCAATACGACACTCCTTATCCAAATGTAGTAGCAGCCACCGGTTCGATTACTGAAAAAGTGTCAAACGTTGCGAGCCCATTCAGTGGTTTCTCTGGAGTCGTGGATTCTTCCGCGGTTGGTGCTATTGGAACTGTCGGAAGCAATTACAGCATCGAAGTTGAAGTTCCCATTGACTGGTTCAGTTCAACATATGGCGGTGCGCTTACAGATCTCGGAGGGGCGTCTGAGGTGCTCGTCACCGGTGTGTTCACAACAACGGCTGGTTTAGGAGCAGTTGGTGCGGTAAAAGACACGGTCAATAACAGCGACGGAGAGACTGTCGCAACCAAGACCAATGTATCGACTGGTGAGACCGTGTTCGTATCGATCGATGCTATTACGCAACTGGTGTACACGACATCCGCCCACAGCGTTGATCCTAACGTCATAACTGGTGCAATCACGGTTCAAGCCCAAGACGGTTTGGGTTTATCGAAGAACGTAACCGCAGACACGACTGTGAACCTGTCATCGACTTCTGGTGGTGCGCTATTTGACACCTCAGCAGCTGGGTTATTTGATGGTTCTATCACCTCAGTAACAATAACCAACGGCACAAACTCGGCAACGTTCTATTACAAAGATTCGAATGCAGGAACGCCTACGATCACTGCTGCTGAATCTCCTGACACTGGTCTGACAGACGCAGTTCAACAACAGACGATCGTTGCACCGACAGCGACACCTGTTCCGACCGCGACTGCAGTACCA
>JABIHL010000068.1 GCA_018649665.1 Chloroflexota bacterium
AACGACCGGCCAACATTTCATCCTCCAACGCACCCCATGTGACGGAAACACAGAACGCGCCAACGTCTGGCCACTGGGTCTGCACAACGACATCAAAAATGGTTCCCTAGTTCTAATAGACGAAGGATCGGTTGAGCTCCGTGTCGAATCAATCGATGAAGAGTCGATTCACTGCCGTGTCACACGTGGCGGAGTGATGAAACCAAACAAGGCAGTCACGGCCCCCGGTAACACGACCACAGTCGACTACTTCACGCCGGAAACAGAACAAGCGCTAGCTTGGGTTGAATCTTCCGACATAGATTTCGTTGGTCTCTCCTACGTTCGAGACGGCGGCGACGTCGTCCGAGTTCGCACACAACTCACCGCAGCAGGCAAAAATCCACAACTGGTTGCCAAAATCGAAATCCAGCAGGCTGTCGACAATCTCGCAGATATCTTGGACAAGTCTGACGCTGTCATGGTCGCCCGTGGCGATCTTGGTGTCGAACTTCCTTTCGAACGCGTGCCGTCTGTACAGAAACAGATCATCCGAATGGCAAATGAAATCGGAAAACCGGTTATCACTGCCACCCAGATGATGGAATCGATGATCGAAGCGCCAACACCGACTCGAGCTGAAGTTACCGATGTCTACAACGCGGTTCGAGATGGAACCGACGCAATCATGCTTTCAGCCGAAACTTCGGTAGGAAAATACCCTTACCGTGCAGTTCAGGCGATGACGAAAATCGCAAAGCGAGCCGAACGTTACCTCGAACATCCGAAATTGGCTGGCCGAAGACGCGATGCCGTTTCCAAAGGCGGACTCCCAGTCGATGACGCAATCGCCGATGCCGCGTCAGTTACCGCAAGAAGTCTCAACGCCAAGGCTATTGTTGCTTTCACCACATCGGGTAGCACTGCTGCACGCGTCGCCGCTTATCGCCCAGTAACACCTCTGTTAGCACTTACGCCGGATATCGGAGCTGGAGCAAAACTTGCACTGCGGTGGGGAGTAATTCCGGTGGCAGTAAAAGTGCGCAAGGATATTCAGGATATGTTTGCTGAGGCTTCGAATCTCGCCATCGAAACGAAAATCGCAAAAGAAGGCGATACGATTGTCGCGGTTGCAGGCTTACCAATTGGCGTATCGGGAACAACCAACATGCTGCGCGTGATCACGCTTCCCGAGCCCGTTAGCCACAGCTAGCACTTGTCGGAATCAGCCAACCGCATTTCTACCGACTAATCTTCGTCGCCCGGCTTAGGCTTCTTTGCCGCCTCTTCGACTTTCGTCCGTAGCTGTTCGATTTCAGCCAAATCTGACGGTTCAGCGCCATAGCATGCGGCATTGAAACGCGATGTCACAATCTCGACCGGAGCCCCCGGCAGAAATACTGCCAGAGCTTGCACTCTTTCATTCGGAGTGACGTTAGGATCGAAGATCATCCCCCGTTTGATTGCGTGGGTCAGAGTATCGAAGTAGAGCAGGAATGCCTCGGAAATCCCACGGTCACCTTCCGGCCATTTCCACAACGAACGATTCTTGCCGCCCCGCATCCAACTAGGCACCAAACTAGACAAGAGCTTCATCATGTCGGCACGAGCGTCGGCATCACCACGAATCGACTCTCGCTCGTCTTTATCTTCCGATGTATGACGGGCTGAGTAGCGCTTGTACGCGAACACAAGAACAAAGAACATCACCACGAGCAGCAAAATTGAAAGCGGCCACCGCAGAGCCTCAACAGCAAAATCTGATGCGCTTTCCGCTCGTTCCAACGCCGGATTTTCCAGCTCTTCCGAAAATTGACCCGGAGCCTCCCGCGCTATCGGCTCTTCCTCGTCATTTATCAAGCTCTGCAACCACAAAATCCCATTGAACAACGCGGTCATGATCCATTCGATCGGGTATCTAAGAACCCACAAAACTGCATCTACAAACGCCGCCCAAGCGTTGAAGGCTCCGCGAACACCGAGATTTCCGTATCGGCCTGTCAGCAAAGCGCCGACTACTCCAATACCGAGTATTCCGCCAACCGATATTGCGATAACCACCGGCCACGAAGCCTGCCCTGCATCACCCGACTGAGGAAGTCGTGATGCTGCCATGCCAATCAGAGCAGCCCCGAAGAACGGGAACAACAATGAAGCGATTCCAATATCGAATCGGATAGCGCTCATCTCGATCAACAACCCGAACGCGATAAACGCAGTGCCTAATTTGAACGCCGTGCTGAGACGGCGAGCTATCCCACCACCTGCAAGAATATTTTGGGAGCGATACCAAAGCCAGCTAGCGGCAATCACGCCGATGATTACATCAGCAACGCCTTCACCACCGTATGTGCCACCAAACGTATCGATAGGCCACGCTATCTTGAACGACCATGACTCGGTCACAGTCGCTGTCGCAAGTGCCAGATATACGGCGATCAACGCCACCACCGCTTGGTACATAGCAATTGTCGTTGAATCGCCTTTGGCGCCACCGAACAGCCATGCCGATACCACTCCAACCCCCATCAATGCAACCAGTGATGACCATGGCACTGGAGAACCACCGAGTCCGAGCATTCCACCAATCACTGCGATCAGAGAAAACCACCAAATGCTCTCGATAATTACGAGAGCACCGTACGAAACAACCGCGTAATTACGCTTCATCTCGCACTTCGATTCGGCGAAACCGATTCCACCGGGATTTCGTCCCAACTAGACCCGGCCTTGGGCGGCCGCTGAAAATTTGTTGGACCCGACGTCGGATTCGTATCGAGGAACATCGAACGACCATCACGTACTTCGAAATCTGGATAATCAGGCGGTTCTTCCCGCCCCGTGTGGAGAATTATTACTGGGTGCCCAGTTCGCTTAAGTCCCATCAGATAGTTAATCGTCCGAGGGTGATAGATACCTCCTACGAGGATCAAAGTTGCTCCAGTAGGTATTGCTCCTCGCTTATTTCTAGCGAGTTCATCCAGACTACGAACACCGATCGGGTGAACCATCGCAAGTGATTCGAGCAGCATTGTTAGTTGGGCTGCTCCCGTTCCCGGCGTCACTACGGAGTGCGATCCGCTTGAGGAACTAACTCCATTGGTTACAAGTCCAACCTTGTAACCGAGATCAAGTGCATGATTCGCTATCGATGCAGCTGCCGTCATCGTGCCTTCAAGCACGTCCGATCGGTAACCCTCCCACGGAACATCAGTAGTAACAGCTTCAGCAAAAATTACCGCATGTTCCGACACACTCGGGTCGAACTGCCTCACGAACATATCGCCTCGACGAGCAGTGGTTTTCCAATCGATACTTTTGATCGGATCGCCCGGCCGGTACTCGCGAACTCCTGCAGGTCGTGACGGATCGTCCCAGAGGCGTTTACGCGAAACAGAATCACCTATCGGTCGTCGAGCCGTCAGTGAAAAACCAGGGAGCGCCTTAATCGTTGGGTACACAAAAATCGACCAAGGAGTGTGCTCTAATGCAGCCTCGGCAGGATACAACCCAAAAAGATCACCACTGCGAAGTCGGGTCTTACCAAGTCGATACGAACCTCTTGCAAGGGCTGTGAGTTTTCGCTTTACCTTCACCCGTTCGTATCCCCCAAGCGAGGTGGTTGCCGAGATCTCAGCGCCACCCAGATACGCCTGTTCAGCCGCCTTGTGACCTTCGATCAACAGACCCCGAGGTACATACTCGTTGATCTCCAACCACGGCACCGGCAGCGGCTTACGGTTTTCGATAGTGAACGTTATTTCGATCTCATCATCTTGAAATGCATGATCGACCGAAGCCGTGCGGTCGATAGTTATTTCCTCAAGCGAAAGTGCAGCCCACACTCGCGAAACAATTGCAATGACGAACGCCAAAGCGCCAACAGCGCTTATCAGCGTTTCGTGTGTAACTGCGCCGACGATTACTACGATGATGAGAAGCAACACGAACAGCTCGCCAAGCGGGTTCAGTGATGTCGCACGTGAAGCTTTGAGCGATGGACTCCGATAGCGAGCTTCAAGCCCTCTCGCCATCCAAAGGGGGTGCATGCCCATTATTCTCGCTCGATCGGAACCGGAGTCGCCTCGACGATATCGCCGATAATCTGGGCTGTCGCCTGCCCGCGAAGCTGCGTAGTCGTCTCAGCGAGAAGTCGATGGGCCAATACACACACAGCGAGGAATTTCACATCGTCTGGCAGTACATACGAACGGCCGTTCATCGCAGCCCAACCCTGCGCAGCGTGTTGCAATGCCAAAGAAGCTCGCGGGCTAGCACCAAGGCGCAAAGCAGTACTGTTTCGAGTAGCCGCAACAATATCGAGTAGATAGTCGCGAACGGTGTCATTCACTGTCACGGTATCGACAGTGTTTCGGGCTGCCACTAGATCAGCCGCAGTAGCCGAAGGCGTGATCGCATCAGGTTTTTCACCCGCTCTAAATCGATCGAGCATAGAAGATTCTTCATCACGATCAGGGTAGCCAAGCGAAGCGCGAACCATGAACCGGTCTAACTGCGCCTCTGGCAATGGAAAAGTGCCTTCCATTTCGACCGGATTAAGCGTCGCCATGACCATGAACGGATCAGGAAGTGCGGTCGTCACACCGTCGATAGAAGCCTGGCGTTCCTGCATAGCTTCGAGCAAAGCTGACTGAGTTCGAGGAGTGGCTCGGTTGATCTCGTCAGCGAGAAGAATCTGCGAGAAAACCGGTCCCGCCCTGAATTCAAATTCGCCCTTGGCAGCGTTATAGAAATTCACGCCAAGAACGTCGCCCGGTACTAGGTCTGGAGTAAATTGAATTCGACCAAATTGGCAATCTAGCGATGAAGCCAGAGCCTTTGCCAATGTTGTTTTGCCAGTACCCGGCACGTCTTCGAGAAGAACATGACCGCGGCATAGCAGCGCCAAAATTGCGATGTCGATCGTCTCAGATTTACCAACGATTACTCGCTGCACCGACTCTCGAATATTGGTTGCCAGCGTCTTTACTGAAGACACGTCAATTGATGTTGTAGTTTCAGACACTCTGGTTTGACTCTCAATCGTCAACTGTTTCTCCAAATCTCGCACCTACGAGACGTATTGGTGCAGTAGTTTACCCCGCAGCATCGGTGGAGGTTTGGGTTCCAGCACAAATTTCACGCGGCAACTCGTAAATTGAATTATTTGCTGTAAACCAAACGCTGAAATGGCGGAAATAAGCCATTTGCACCATGCGTTATCGCACGCAACACGATTCTTCAGAGGCCTATGGGCGACTCGTTAGCGACTCGCCAAGCACAATTCACTTCGTTCGAAGATGATCTCGCGTGGATCGGGATTGTTCGTGATGAAAATCTTACCGACGCGTCGAACGAGTGCAAGCATGTCCCATTCACGACCTGCCCACCGGCCGTCAACAATGTCGACTCGAACAGCTACCGATCCCCAATCGAGAAACGATATCGCCGGTGACCTCTCGACGCGCCAATCGGCAACACTGATAGTCTCACCTTGGTCGTTCAAAACGACTCCGTTCTCACAGAGATGAATCGACGACCCATCGCCGGAGTTCGGATTCACCGTCGTAGTGTTCGTTAAAAATTTGGTCCAGCCTTCGAAAATAACTTCGTCTTCAGGACGTTCTTCAACTAATTCGGGATCGAGTTCCAACGAGAATACTGGTGACCCAACTTCGAGTTCGAAAACCTCTGAAATCGGAGTCACAGTAGGAGTCGGTGTTGCGGTGTTCGTAGGCACTGGCGTGACCGTAATCCGAACGAATGTCGGCGGCACACTAGTCGGAGCGAGAGTCGGCTTAGGAGCCGCACCAAGACCGCCGTCGCCACAACCAGCGGCGAACATAGCGGCGACTGCCAGCGACATAATCGCCAGCAGTCCCAATCGCTTCAAATATGTGTGCTTAAACGACGACGACAGTATTTGTAAGAGTTCCAATCTTGTCGATAGTAATGTGCACGACATCTCCAGCAGCCAAAGTGAATTCAGGAGGCGGAATCGTTCCCGTACCAGTCATAACCGATGTACCGTCCGGAACTGAATTGTGTCGCATCAACCAACCAACCAGGTATTCGCAATCACGCTTCATATCGGCAGTATTTGCCTCGCCCTTGAACGCCACTTTGCCATCACGCTCGATCACGAGAGTTACCGCTAACTTCTGAGCGTCACCAATCGATTCCTTAGAAACAAGAGCAGGTCCGAGTGCCGCCGATTTGTCGTATACCTTCGCCTGTGGAAGGTATAGAGGGTTCTCACCTTCGATAGTTCGGCTACTCATATCGTTGCCACACGTGTAGCCAACGATCTTGCCGCCGTAGGTCACAAATGCCAGCTCTGGTTCAGGAACATCCCAACCGGAGTCACCTCGAATGCCTACTTCATCAAACGGCGACTGCAATCGATCTAGAGTCGCCTTGAAAAATGATTCCGGTCTGTCGGCGTCGTAAACCTTGGCATAAACGTCCGGCGAACCGCTCTCTGCCTGTCGCTCTCGCATCGAATCCATGTACGTAACGCCAAACGCCCACACTTCGGGAGCGTCGACTGGTGGGAGCATGGTCACTCCGTGCATGCCGGGCTGTGCGCCATCGAGAAGCTCAGCAGCAGAAACCGTAGCGGCTCCTTTGTTGGCTCCCAAAATTCCTCGGCTTACCGAGTCGATGTCTGAATTCGTAATCGAAGCGACCTTGAACAGGTCGAGGGTCGATCCAATCTGCGAATTCAGGGCTGTGAGATCTGTCACCTGCCCGGCGTCGTCTTCAACGCCGACGTGTTTCGTGCCGTTTTGTAGGTACTGGTAGTAACGCATCTTTTGCTTTCGCTGAACTAAGGAGAGTCCTGCCCGATCCGATCTCGAACCAACTCTCTTGTTATCGAAGTGGAAATCTTGCCGACAAGGTTAACTGAATGGCGACGTAATCGGTGAACACGACAAACAATGTTCTTCTGGATCAAATTTGTTGACCACTCTGAGACCGGTTCGTCGGAATGCACGTATATCTTTGTACCAAAGGAATTTTCTGTTTCGTGATTCACCCCATTCTAAGTTCAAGCCGAGTACCCGCGATCGCCGTAATTGCGATCTTGGTTTCGCTCGCCTTTTTGGGAACGGGAGAACTGGCACCAACAACCGCCAGCGCTGAAACTTCAAGGGCATTGGCGATCATGAGCCAAGCGGTCGATATCGACTATGGCGAGAAGATTTCTATCTCAGTGACAATTGATGTTGGCTCCTCGGCAAAAGAAATCGACAACGTCCGTGCTTTATTCCGTCCCCACGGTGGCTCGACTATATGGTCGTATTCGTACCCTCAGTACTCGTTGCCAAAAAACGACGGCAGCGAAGTACTGGTCGAATTCGATATTCCGACTGGTCCTGGTTCTTACTACCCGCCCGGTACAGAATTCGATATCGAAATCGAAGTGACGGATCTCGACGGCAAAACTTCTTCGATTATTTCGCCCGACTCAATCGAATATCTCGACCCTGCCAACGAATGGGAACGAGTTAAGGGCGACGGTTACACAGTGGTCTATTACGGAGTTGATCGCGCACGAGTCGAAGAACTCGTTGCCACTGTCGACCACCGAATCCCAACCCTCGAAGCGACACTCGGCGTAACCGATCCACCAAATTTCAAAGCAATCGTATTCCCGTCTATCCAAGCGGCAACCCCTTCATTCCCACCTGTTAGCCAAACAGCCACCGACTCTTATCTCTTCGCTGGATTCGCTCAACCTGAGTATCGGCTTTTCGTTCAAGGTCAGATGAACTCAACCACATTCACCCACGAACTGGCGCATTTGTACTCTCATGAGGCAATATCGTCATCGTTTACCGGTGTTCCGTCGTGGCTAGGCGAAGGACTTTCTCGATTCCTTGAATCAGGTTCCAGCGAGAGCTCGAACGACCGGCTAAGGTCGAGCGTTCGCCCTGACGAACTTCTTTCGCTGAACCACATGCAAACGATCCCGGGACAACGAAGCGATGTGTTCATCTTCTACCCGCAAGCAGGAGCGTTCGTCGGCTATCTGATCGAGGAATACAGTCACGCGACAATGGCAGATTTTCTCGATCAAATGAACAAAGGTAGAACACTTGAAGACGCCTTCGAACTGATCTACGACAAACCACTTTATGAGATAGAGAACGACTGGCGCGCACTGTTCAATGCCGATCCCCTACCCGCTCCTTTCGCAACCGTAGTACCGGGCGATATCAGCGGCGCACAGGTTCCAAACACTCCCGTTCCTCTGGTCGATTATGAGGCAGCAGCGGCGGCATCTAGCGACCGTCAGCCAGATTCGACTTCGACGATCACGCCTGCCTCACTTCCAACAGTTACGCCCGAAAACCCTCAGGTGTTCAACCCCGCTGATTTTGAAGAAAAGAATGATCCCGACTGGCTTGTCGCCGGCCTAATAATCGGACTTTCTGTCGTCACGGGAGTCTGGCTGTTCACGTCACGTCGTAGAATGCCGAAGCGCAAAACATAGCGCCCATCCACCCAACACGACACGAAAAGCAGAACCCAGCAGCGTGACCCAATACTGGACACAACCTAAAACGGCTCTGGTCTACGCCGACGAACTGTCGCAATACCAACTGTCGCCCGAGCACCCGCTCCGTCCGATTCGCCTACAACACATGCACGATTTGATGCGAGCCAGCGGGTTATTGGATCTCGCAAACGTTGCATCGCCTGCGCCACGTGTTGCGACAAAACAAGAGATCGAAACGAGTCATGACCCCGACTATGTATCGATTGTTGAAGCAATTTCCAACGGCGCAATTGCTCCCGGCATGGGCGAATTTGGTCTCGGCTCTTCAGATAATCCAGTACGACCGGGAATTTACGAAACCACCGCGCTGTGCGTCGGATCAACCCTTACCGCCAGCGAACTGGTCACTTCAGGCAAAGCCGATGTCGCCTTCGCTCCCGCCGGCGGAGTTCATCATCACGCAATGCCGCGAAGTGCCGCTGGATTCGGAATTTTCAACGATGCAGTAATCGCTATGAACGCAATGGTCGAGGCAGGTCTTCGAGTCGCCTATATCGATATCGATTGTCATCATGGCGACGGTGTGCAGATGGGTCACTACGATTCCGACCAAGTGCTGACGATATCAATCCATGAGTCAGGTCAGTGGCTCTTCCCCGGCACCGGCTACGTGCAAGAAATCGGGGTAGGCGACGGTACTGGCTACTCGGCAAACATCCCACTTGCGCCTTACACCCAAGACGACCAATGGCACACAGCGTTCGACGAGGTGATCCCTCCGTTGGTACGAGCGTTCAAGCCAGACGTACTGTTCACTCAGCTCGGAATCGATACCCATTTCCAAGATCCGCTAACGCATCTTTCGTTGACCACACAGGGCTTTAATCTCGCAGTGAAAAAACTCGGTGGGCTCGCAGCAGAAATCGGCAAGTGGGTAGCAGTCGGCGGAGGTGGCTACGACCTTTCAGCGGTGGCGCGATCTTGGACGATGGCACTAGCATCTATGGCGAATTTCGATCTACCCGACCAAGTACCCGCTGAGTTCAATTCGCTTAGCAATCTGACCACATTTGCCGACATTCCGCCCGTTCCCACCGAACAACAATACCTAGATGAAATTCAGACTCACAACACCCAAACGCTCAACGAAATCCGCTCTCTGATATTCCCTAAATTCGGAATTTAGGACGAAGCAACAATCGCTCATCTCCCTGTCATCCTGAATTCATTTTCAGGATCTATCGCCGAACGACACCACGTCTCCACCGGCTACTCGCCACTCCCTACACCAAACACGCCCCGCAACGCCGGATACAACGCTCGATACCGCCCATACGCATCGTCATAAACTCCCCGAACCGACACGCTAGGCGATACCGATTCAAGATCAGTCAGCCACGCCTTCCCCGCCTCGACAACATCGCCAAACGCTCCCCCACCAACGGCCGCCAGCATCGCAGCTCCCAGCGGTGCGCCTTCCGACGGTCCGATCGTTCTAAGTGGCAAATCAACCACATCGCTTAGCATCTGAAGCCACATTGAACTGCTAGCACCGCCACCAACCGCCACAGCCTCCGACGGATTCACACCAAGTTCGTTCATTAGCTCCATCGAGTCCCGCAAGGCGAACGAAACGCCCTCCATCACAGCCCGAGTCATATGCGCCCGTTCGGTTCCGCCATGCATCCCAAAGAAAACGCCCCGAGCGTTGGCGTCGGCATGAGGCGTTCGTTCGCCGGTGAGATACGGCAAGAATGTGACACCACCCGATCCTGCTTCGACTTCCGTTGCCTCAGAAACCAAAGCGTCGAAACTTGCCTGACCCGACGATCGTCGCCACCAGTCGAGTGCAGCACCTGCCGACAGCACGACGCCCATCAAATACCAAGTGTTGGGAACGGCGTGTCGCATGGAGTGAATTCTCATGCCGGGATCGGTCGATGGCTGAGAAATCGGAGCAACGACCGTTCCTGAAGTTCCCACCGAAAATAGTGCGTCGCCTGAAGAAACAACGCCCGCCCCAACGGCAGCACAAGCATTGTCGGCACCACCTCCGACAACCGGAACTCCAACGGCAAGACCCGTTTCGCTCGCTGCGACACTGGTGACCCGCGCCGCGATTTCGGCAGATTCGACGATAGGCGGCAACAACGCCGAATCAACGTCGAGCATGCTGCACATTTCGTCTGACCACCGACTATTGACGATGTCGAACAGAAGCGTTGCCGAAGCGTCAGACGGATCGGTAGCGAGTTCACCCGTCAGGCGAAATCTTACGTAGTCCTTCGCCAGCAGCATGTGTGAGATTTTTTCGTACAACTGCGGCTCGTGATTTCGCATCCAGAGGAGCTTGGTGACAGTGAACCCTTCAAGAGATGGATTGCCAGCGAGCCGCCGCAGCGATTCATTCCCGACCGTGTCTCGAACGTAAGCCGCTTCGGCACTCGATCGCACATCGTTCCATAGAATCGCCGGTCGAACGACGTTCAGCGATACATCCAATGGCACGAGCGAATGCATTTGGCCGGAAAGCCCGAGTGCCAGCACTTCAGGCGAATTGATCTCACCAAGCGCCTGCCTAATCGCCGAGCATGTTCCGGTCCACCAATCTTCAGGGTTCTGTTCACTCCATCCCGGACGTTGAACATCGACCGACATCGGACTGCTCGCAACCGCCAGCAGCTTGCCACTTGGATCGACAGCGACAACTTTGATCGACGAGGTGCCGACATCTATTCCGAGAAACGTTGGTTGGGTCATAGTCGCCGGACTCTATCAAGCCAGCCCACATCCACTCAACAC
Source organism: Chloroflexota bacterium (assembly GCA_018649665.1). Taxonomy (GTDB): domain Bacteria; phylum Chloroflexota; class Dehalococcoidia; order Lucifugimonadales; family Lucifugimonadaceae; genus Lucifugimonas. The sequence continues at coordinate 11,288 of JABIHL010000068.1, forward strand.
CCGCAGATGAAAACGACGAGAGTTCATCCCCAACAGAACCTAACTCACAACCCCGTCATGCTGAACTAGATTCAGTATCTCGAACAACCACCTGCGTCCCAACCCTGTCATTGCGAGGAAGGCCCTGCGACGCCTGCCCTGAGCCCGGTCGAACGGGTGGCAATCAACGCCCTCACCCAATGCAATACCCGTCTCCGCATCAAATCGAACGTCTGACACGCCCACGCGCCACCTTCGAACAACTTAAGAGAAAAGACCCGCCAAAACGACGGGTCTTTTCATAGTTACGTTATTACCTCAGCGTCAACCACCAGAATCACCAGCGGCTCACCTGAAGAAAAAGTCGCACGCGACACTAAACTTCTCGGAATTCACCTTCGACGGTGTCATCCTCATCGCTGTCATCTTCGCTGTCGCTGTCGGCAGCATCATCACTGTCATCGTCTGGAGCCTGATCGCCGCCCTCAACAGTAGCTTCCTCACCACCAGCAGCCTGGTTGGCTTCGTAAACAGCCTGTCCAATAGCCTGAAGAGCGGTCTGAAGCTCTTCCGTCGCAGCAGCAATCACAGTTGTGTCGGCAGCCTCATCAGCCAATGTCTCTTTGACGGCTTCCAGTTTCGCTTCGACATCGCTCTTGATCTCTTCAGGGACCTTATCGCCTTCGTCCTTCAGGATCTTCTCCGCTTGGAAAACGGCACTCTCAGCGGCGTTACGAGTTTCGACACCAGCGCGCTTCGCCTTATCAGCTTCAGCGTTCTCTTCAGCTTCTTTGACGAGTCTCTCGACCTCAGCATCGTCCATTCCTGAACGACCCGTGATCGTGATGTGCTGTTCCTTGCCCGTACCGTTGTCTTTAGCCGACACCTTCAAGATGCCATCGGCATCGATATCGAACGTAACGGCAACCTGCGGAACTCCACGAGGAGCCGGGAGAATACCGTCTAGGTTGAAGCGGCCAATCGACGTGTTGTCGCCTGCCATCTCACGTTCACCCTGAACGATGTGAATCTCCACGCTCGACTGGTTGTCGGCAGCAGTAGTGAACGTCTCCGTCTTGGAAGTAGGAATAGTCGTGTTTCGCTCAATAAGAGCAGTTCGAACACCACCGAGTGTCTCAATTCCAACCGAAAGAGGTGTTACATCAAGAAGTAGAACGTCTTTGACATCGCCCTGAAGAACACCAGCCTGAATCGCAGCTCCAACAGCCACAACTTCGTCTGGGTTGATAGAACGGTTTGGCTCTTTGCCGAACAGCTTGGTGACCATTTCGATCACTGCTGGCATTCGAGTCATGCCACCAACGAGAACAACCTCGTCGATTTCGCCAGGCGCAATACCTGCGTCCTTTAAGGCCGACTTGGTCGGTGCCGATGTTCGTTCGATCAGTGCACTCGTTAGCTCTTCAAGTTTTGCTCGGGTTAGAGTCGACTGAAGGTGTTTAGGACCTGATGAGTCTGCCGAAATGAACGGCAGGTTAATTTCAGTTGAAGATACTGACGAAAGTTCGATTTTCGCACGTTCCGATTCGACTCGAAGTCGCTGGTGTGCCGAAACATCGTCACGGAGATCGATCAAGTTCTCTTTTTTGAACTCGTCGGCCAAGTAGTCGACCAAGCTCAGATCGAAGTCGTCACCACCAAGGTGAGTGTCGCCGTTCGTGCTTTTTACTTCGAATACGCCTTCACCGAGTTGGAGAATCGTAACGTCGAAGGTTCCACCACCGAGGTCGTAAACAGCGATAGTTCGTTCGCCTTCTTTATCCAGACCGTACGCGAGCGAAGCCGCAGTTGGCTCGTTGATGATTCGCAGAACTTCAAGTCCTGCGATCTGACCGGCGATTTTCGTAGCTTCACGCTGACCATCGTTGAAATACGCAGGAACAGTGATGACAGCCTGATCGACTGGTTCGCCGAGTTTTGCTTCGGCGTCTTCTTTGAGCTTGCGTAGAATCATTGCCGAAACTTCGGCAGGTGTGCTGGTTTTGCCGTTTAGAACAATTCCCGCGTCTCCGCCGTCGAGTTCGCCGAGCTTGAATGAAACGTTCTTTACGTCAGCCTGAACCGAAACATCGTCGTAACGCCGACCGATGAAACGCTTTGCCGAGTACACAGTGTTCTCAGGGTTTGTAATTGCCTGACGACGAGCCAATTCACCAACGAATCGTTCGTCGGTCTTCGAATTGAAAGCGACTACCGATGGAGTAGTGCGTCGTCCTTCTGCGTTCTCAACGATCTGTGGTTCTCCGGCTTCCATGATCGCCATTGCGGAGTTCGTGGTGCCGAGATCGATTCCAATAACCTTTGCCATTGTTCTTTAAGATTTCCTTCTGCGTTTCCGGATTCTGGACCGGAAAGTGTTGAACCTGTTGTTCGAAATTCGTAGTACTAAATAAGTGCGTCGCTAAATAATTCGCTTGTGGCCGAATTCGTAACCCCTACTCATATCCATGCTTTTATATCGTTCTAGTCCTCATCCTCATCAGGTAATGCGACAGCAATCTGCACCTGTGCAGGTCTAACGACTTCTCCGTTGTACATATATCCGGGTCGTAGTTCTGTAACGACGGTATCCGGTGCGTGATCGGCAGTAGGACTCGAAAGCAAAGCCTCGTGTTTACGGGGATCAAACTCTTCGCCAACACAATCAAATCGCTCGAAGCCTTCTGAAGAAACTGCATTCACAAAATTCTTCTGAATTGCAGTGATTCCTTCGAGCCAGCTTGCCTCAGCATCCTTCATCGAGTCGGCGTTGAGAGCAACGTCCAACTGATCGATCACATCAGCGAATTTCAGCACGATTCGTTGCAAGTTTCGATGTCGCGACGATTCCTGCTCACCTTCAATGCGTCTTCGATAATTGACCAAGTCAGCTTGTGCTCGTTGAGCCAAGCGTTTGAATTGGTCTTTTTCACGTAGCGCTTCCGCTAGTTCATCATTTGATTCGTCTGACGATTTTTTGATGTTTGCGGAATCCGTAGATTGTTCCGATTCCGCAGATTCTTCCTGCGGTATTTTGTCTTCTGTTTCTGACAACGTTTTCTAATGACCTATCAATGAAAAAAATGAATTGGACGCGATTAGACCAGCTAATCAGCGCCAACATACGAGAGTATCTGTCGAAGCTCGTCTGCCGCCACTCTTGCAGCCCGTGCATCTGATACTTCAGGGCTGCTCTCTAGTAGCGAAACGATATCCGTTAATGATCTCACCAGATCGAGCACTAAGCTAACCCCATTCAAGTTCAACCCTAATCCGTCAGCAAGCCGACGAATAACGCGCAAGCGTTCTACGTCGGAATCAGAATAAAGCCGTCGGCTACCATCTGATCGCTGTGGACTAACCAGCCCCTCCTTATCGTACTTACGCAATGTTTGCGGATGCATATCAGCCAATCGAGCCGCCACGCTGATTACGTAAACACCTGTTACCCGAGTAGTCGGCGGAACTCGTCGAGACTGCTGACTACTGTCGGGACGATTCACATTCATCGGAACACGGCGGTTTTCGTCACCACGTGAAGCGATTTCGAATAGTTCAGTCAACATCTGGTTCAAATTCTTTGATCGCGACCAAGCAAGATCCTGCTTACCAGTTAGTTCCTGCTCGTCAGGCGTATGCCCATAGTTCTGAGTCAAGAAATTTCCTTAATTAGGCGAATGAAGACGGTATGAACGTCGAAAACCGGTCATCTACGAACAAATCGGCTAACCGAGTCAATGTAAATAACACGACTGCTATTGTAATAGTTGATACGAGTCGTGTAAACTACAACGCATGATTTCGTCGTTATCTCACGACTCACTCACGAGTCGTTAACCAAATGTTTACGAAATCTAACGCAGATATCTTGAATCTTGGGATTTTTCGTAGTAGTATCTGCCCCGGCTCGTTTTACGGAGTGAATCTTGTTACAGGATTCGTAACGCAATCGGGACCAACATTTTATGAACGCCCCGACCAGCGTTATGGCGGGGACGAAAGAAGAAGGAACTAAAGTGCTTTACTTAAAGGCATGCCCGAAGTGCCACGGCGACATTGAGCTCGTGGTATTCCCAGACAGCAAGACGTTGTCTTGCCTCCAGTGCTCATTCACCGTGGACTCGCAAGAGGCTGCAAAGCGAGCAATGGCTGAGACAAAGACTCCGGAAACAATCGTAGCTGCGTAACACCGGCTTCACGAACTCTTAAGGCTCTGGTATTTGATACCAGAGCCTTTTTTGTTTAAGCGTTAGCTCTTTCGGCTTGAGTAAACAATCACAGCCGACACGATCAAGACAGCAGCGCCGATCCAGAAGCTCCGAAATGCAGCGACGCTGCCAACCACCGCGACCATCACCAGTTGAATCGATGCTGCTTCGGGTTTACGGATACTGATCGAAGAGGCGTATCCAGCAACCACCGAAAGTCCCACGAGCACTAATCCCCGCACAATGAGCGATCCACCGGTCTGCTCGGGCGACGAATTCACGACTCCCAGAACGACGCTGATAGTCCCGACGATAAACGTCAATGAGGCTCCCAGTATCGCCGCGATACGCCCTACTTCTCGAAGATTCACCAGTTGCTCCCAATTTAGCTCGAATTTCTTACCAACAGCATACATTCATCGCACTACGCCACACGTGCGATTATTTATACATTGTGATATAAAGCACACACTGCTTTAATCGTTGCTTATGTGATACAGAACGCACTATGACAACTCCCAACAATACTGACAATTTAAGTTCAGAGTTTCCGGTTCCGGAAGTCGTTATCCAACGGCTGCCTTTGTACGTAAGAGTACTCACGCAATATTCGTCTGCAGGAGAGGAAGTTATATCCTCCGAGCAGTTGGGTTCAAGATTACAAATGACCCCGGCTCAAATTCGGAAAGATCTCTCTTACTTCGGACGTTTCGGCAAACAAGGGCGTGGCTACGATGTAGCGATGCTCGAACATCAGCTTCGCGAAATCCTGGGGCTCGATCGAACATGGAACGCCGCGGTTATAGGCATGGGACGCCTAGGGAGAGCAGTGGTATCCTATCCCGGTTTTGCCCCTGAAGGTTTTAAAATCTGTGCAGCTTTCGACACAAGCAATGCAATCGTAGGAAAGACGATTTCGGGCCTGCACGTTCAGTCAATATCGCAGTTAACAGAGTCAGTTAAAGAACTCGATATAAAGATCGGTATCGTCACTGTTCCGATCGATCACGCTCAGGAAGTAATCGATGCCTTGGTCGAAGCAGGCATTAAATCGATCCTCAACTACGCCCCGTTATCGCCAAAAGTACCCGAAGGCGTGATGGTCCGTGGTATCGACCCCGTTCTCTCCCTGCAATCAATGACGTACTACATACGTTAGGGTTTGCGTTGGCGTTAGTAGCGCTCGTCGTCGAACGAACGCGACTAACGCACATAACCAATATTTGTTAGTCACCGTACGAAAGGGTTATGCTAGATTAGGTTGCTATGCCTGAAAGACCTACTAATTCAGTGCTTTTCCCAGCCCCAATTCTGAGACAGGAGTAAATCGAAAAGATGAGAAACGTAATTTTCCTTACCAAGTCCGTGATTATGGTCGCACCGACCAAGTAACGTCCTACCGGTTATGTAAATCCGCTCGCAATCAAATGTGAGCGCACCTTCTGCCCAATCTAACCACCAAACGAAATTGGGCACGCCGCCTAGCAACGGCAAGAAGCGCGTCAAGAGATCCATTCTCCGGCAGGACTGTCACCAAATCGGTGCATCAAGTCCAGCTGTAGCAGCGCGCTCTACGAATCAATTCGTAAACCCTCTCGAATATGCCACCCTCATAGGGCATGCGCTACGGCTAAGTAAAGAAACAAGCCAAACGCCAATAGAGGTTCGAATTGAAAGCTACATACGCATACCCAACCGCTGGTCCAACTTACCGACCAGCTATCGTCTTCAGGCATACTGCGCCACCCAGGCAAAACGCCGCTCTCAGCGGGCGCGAGCTAGAGGTGGCCCGGCTAATCGCGGCCGGATTCAGCAACAAACAAATGGCGAGTGAACTTGGCATTAGCCACAACACAATCGCACGCCACGTTGCAAACATCATGCGCAAAATGTCTGCGGGCAACCGAACAGAAGCGGTGCTCAACGCCATTAGGCAGCAGCTAATACCGTTTAGCTAACCCTCTCTTTTACCTGAGAGGCACATGCAATTTGGAGTAGGACATACTCCAAATACGCAGAATAAAAGACCCGGGCTGGAATTGGACCGGGGCTTTTCGTGCCCGCAAACATATCTCAGGAACCGCTAAACTGTCCCCGCAAATAACGACTTATTTATCTGAAGACAGAGGATCGAAATTGACCGACTGCTCTTTCTGCAACGGAGTTGAACCCTCGTCGGTTCTCATCGAGGGAACACTCTGCTACTTCATGGACACAGGCGATCCGATCCTTGTTGGTGGTGGGATGATTCTTCCATACGCCCACCGTGAAACAGCCTTTGATCTGACGAAAGAAGAATGGGACGAAACTCAAACTCTTCTAGCTCAAGCAAAGAAATTGCTCGACGATAAGTACGCACCCGACGGCTACAGTGTTGGCTGGAATTGCGGTCCGGCGGCGGGTCAGAGTCATGCGCACTCTCATCTGCACATTATTCCTCGGCACTCCGATGAACCATTCGCCGGCCAAGGAATCAGACACCACATCAAGCAACCTGAGAACAAGCGCCGCGGCTAACAGGGCGCAATGTCACCCTAAAATCGGTCTCGTAGGCTCATCACTGGTTGGCACTGTCACCCTGAATTCATTTTCAGGGTCAATCGTTAGCTGGCACCAGCATGCTTCCAAGCCACATTCACCCGACCACTCATCGCACTGCGCGACTCCACACCAGATCCCTCGGATGCACTCGGGAAGCCCGATTGGTGCAGGCCAGCGGGGCTTTTCTCCAAACAAAAAAGCCCCCAGCATAACGCCGAGGGCCTTGATCATATTTATCCTCTCCCAGAGTGGGGGAGTTGGAGGGGGAGACTGCGACGCGGAGCCGAGTCATTCGATGACGAGCCGCGACTAACGAGACTGCAAGGTCCGAAGCCAAACGCCCTAGCCTAAACCACGCTCACGACGTCGGCGACCAAGATTTATTCGGACCCTTGCACGTCGAAGTGCAGCCGTAGCACGCTCAAGATCGATATCGGCTGTCGTTCCAGCGATTCGTTCCTGCGCCCGAGCCAAAGCAGCCTCGGCACGTTCAATGTCGATCGCATCGTCCCGCTCAGCAGCGTCAGCAAGAACTGTCACCCGGTTGTCAGAAACTTCCAAGAAACCGCCCGACATCGCCAGTGAAACAGAATCGCCACCCTGATCGAAACGAAGAACGCCCGCAGCAAGAGTCGAGATCATACGAGCGTGCGAAGGCAGCACGGTGAATTCACCGAGTCCGCCCGGTGCAACGACCGTATCGACCTCACCCGAAAAGCTTTCGCCCTCGGCGGTAACAACTGCTAACTGAAGTTTAGCCATAACTAATTGATGTCCTTTAGAAACCTAACCCGCTTTAGCTAGCGGCTGCGGTTTCCTCCTGCATCTTCTTACCCTTCTCAACGGCCTGGTCAATTGAGCCGACCATGTAGAACGCCTGAACTGGCAAATCGTCGTGCTTACCTTCGAGAATTTCTTTGAATCCTCGAACAGTCTCAGCAACAGGAACGTACTGTCCTGGAATACCAGTGAACACTTCACCAACGAAGAACGGTTGAGTCAGGAATCGCTGGATGCGGTGTGCGCGTCCAACAGTAACCTGGTCTTCCTCAGAAAGTTCTTCGATACCAAGAATTGCAATAACGTCTTGCAAGTCCTTGTAGCGCTGAAGAACCCGCTGCACGTTCTGAGCAACTTCGTAATGTTCTTCACCAACAAGCGCAGGTTCAAGAATTCGAGAGTTCGAAGCCAGAGGATCGACAGCCGGGAACAGGAACTGTGCAGCAAGCGCACGGTCGAGCGACACGTTAGCGTCGAGGTGACCGAACGTCGTAACAATTCCAGGGTCGGTGTAGTCGTCAGCAGGTACGTATACAGCCTGGAAGGATGTAATCGAACCGTCTTTAGTCGTAGTAATACGCTCCTGAAGGTCACCAATCTCGGTTCCGAGAGTTGGCTGGTAACCCACAGCTGAAGGCATTCGACCTAGAAGTGCTGAAACTTCCATTCCGGCAAGAATGTATCGGTAAATGTTGTCTACGAAAAGAAGCACGTCTCGCTTCTCTTCGTCACGGAAGTACTCGGCCATCGTCAAACCCGTAAGGGCGATTCGTGCTCGAGTTCCTGGAGGCTCGTTCATCTGACCGAACACAAGTGCTGTGGAATCCATAACACCGTAGTCGATCATCTCACCCCAGAGGTCGTTACCTTCACGGGATCGCTCGCCAACACCAGCACCACCGTAGAGACCGACCTTACCACCCTTAGCGAAAGGAGTAATCAAGTCGATAACTTTGATGCCAGATTCGAGAACATCGGTCGTACCCGACTGCTCAGCGAATGTCGGTGCCTTGCGGTGAATAGGCCATCGCAAAGCGTCAGCAGGAAATTCTTCTCCGCCGTCGATAGGGTCACCAAGCACGTTCATCAGTCGACCGAGCGAGCTCTGCCCAACTGGAACCATTACTGGCTCACCCGTGTCGGTTACCTCTGTGCCTCGAGCCAGACCCTCGGTAGCACCGAGAGCCAGACAACGTGCCCAGCTGTTTCCAACGTGCTGCTCGACTTCGAGTACGAGACGTTCGCCTTCGTTCTGAAGTTCTACAGCTGAATAAATTACTGGCAGTTCGTCAGCCTGGAACTCAACGTCAACGACGGTTCCAATTACCTGTACGACTTTGCCCTTACTACCCTTAGCCATTACTGAGGCTCTCCTGGTCTTGCGATACCCGCCCGATGGACGGCTGTTATTTCTATTAGCCTTCCAAGGCGGCCACGCCACCCACGATGTCAAGAAGCTCGGCAGTAATAGATTCCTGCCGTGCTTTGTTCAAATCGAGAGTCAAGCCCTCGACAATCTCATTAGCGTTGTCGGTCGCATTCTGCATCGCAATCATACGAGCAGAGTGTTCACTAGCAAACGCCTCGAGAATTCCGTGATACACCTGTGTTTCGATGTATCTCGGTACGAGCGACGCGAGCACATCATTAATGCTCGGCTCGTAGATGTAATCGAGCTCTTCCAACTTATCTACATCATCGTCCCCGCGTTCAGCAGGTTCGACTGGTAGAAGCTGTCGTGCAGTAATTTCCTGCACAGCAGTGTTGATGAACTTTGCATAAATAAGAACGACTCGATCAACACGCTCCGAGCTGTACTCGTCAACGAGCATCCTGCCCACAGCAATCGTGTCATCCAAAGTTGGTCGATCGGGAACCGAGAAGCTTGCCTTCAGATCCTGTCCCGCTCGAGCGGCGAATTTCTCGCCTTTGCGACCAACAGCCACAATCGAAACTTCGCCTTCTGTCTTCTGAATGAAATCAGCAGCAGCACGTTGGAGGTTTCCAACAAGCGCACCAGCAAGTCCACGGTCAGGAGTGAGCAACAAAACGAGGGTTTTCTTTACCGACCGAACCTTCAGAAGGTCGACCGTCGGAGCGTCATCGTCTTTTGCGGCGAGAGCTGCAAGATCACCGAGCACGTCACGGATTCGATCAGCGTAAGGACGACCCGCCTGCACCATATTCTGGGCACGGTTCATCTTCGACGCTGCAATCATCTGCATTGCGCCCGTGACTTTCGCTGTGTTCGAGACCGAACGAATTCGATCTCTATAGTCCTTGGTACTCGGCAATTCTTGTCTCTGTTAGTTTCAGTGTTCTCGAGTTGTTTAGATACCGGTTACAGACTAACGGTCTGCTTGAAAGCTGCTGCGGCATCATCGAGCTTCGACTTACCGTCGTCACTCAATTCACCTGTGTCAGCAATCGCCTTCAGAACTTCAGGAATGTTCGCAGCAGCGTAGTCGTGCCACTGTGCTTCCCATGTTCGAACGCTCTCAACAGCAACGTCATCAAGAGCTCCCTTGTCTGCGACGTACAACGCCGAAACCTGAGCCTCTACCGACAATGGTGAGTTCTCGTCCTGCTTCAATAACTCTGTAAATCGAGCACCACGTTCCAGCTGTCGTCGGGTGACGGCATCGAGGTCGTCTGTACCAAACTGAGCGAATGTAACGAGCGCTGCATACTGAGCCATTTCAGCCTTGAGCGAGCTTGAAACCGACTTCATAGCCTTCGACTGAGCTGAAGAACCCACACGTGTAACCGAAATACCCGAGTTCACCGCAGGTCGAACACCCGAGTTGAACAAGTCAGGCTCAAGGAAGAGCTGACCGTCGGTAATCGAAATAACGTTGGTTGGAACGTAAGCCGAAACGTCACCAGCCTGCGTCTCAATGATCGGCAGAGCAGTGATCGAACCACCACCGGCTTCCTTGTTCAGGCGGGCAGCCCGTTCCAGCAAGCGTGAGTGGAGGTAGAAGACGTCACCGGGGTATGCCTCACGTCCTGGAGGACGGCGAAGCAATAGTGACATCTGTCGGTAAGCCCAAGCGTGCTTCGTAAGATCATCGTAAACGATGAGTACGTCTTTACCCTGAGCCATGAAATATTCAGCAATTGCGCAACCCGTGTAAGGAGCAAGGTACTGCATTGCTGCTGGGTCGGAAGCGTTAGCAGCAACAACAACAGTGTTGTCGAGAGCGCCGTTCTCTTCCAATCGAGTTACAACCTGCGCAACCTTCGATGCACGCTGCCCAATAGCAACGTAAACACCAATGATTCCGCTGTCCTTCTGGTTGATGAGTGCGTCGATACAGACCGAAGTCTTACCAGTTGCACGGTCACCAATAACAAGCTCTCGCTGTCCTCGGCCAACCGGAACCATCGCATCAACGATTTTCAGACCGAACTGCACAGGCTGGTCAACTGACTGCCGAGCACCAACACCAGGTGCGATTTTCTCGACCGGGTATGACTCTGTAGTAGCAATTGTGCCCTTGCCATCGATCTGCACACCAAGCGAGTCAACGACTCGACCTAGCATCGCATCACCAACAGGAACTTCAATAATTCGACCCGTGCTGCGAACCTCGTCACCCTCTTTTATTTGGATGTAATCACCGAGAATCACCGCACCAACACTGTCCTCGTTGAGGTTCAGCGCTAGTCCAAAAATATCGCCGGGGAACTGGAGCAGCTCTGAATACCGAACTCCTGAAAGTCCGTGAATCTGAGCCGTGCCGTCTGCGGCTTCGATAACGGTTCCGACGTCCACCTGAGTGATGTCGCCACCGAAATCTTCTATCTGCCTCTTGATAACAGAGGCTATGTCCTGACCTCGTACTGCCATTGGACTCTCTCTCCGGGTAAAACCCGTCTAAATACTCTACTGGCCTGATCGATCGGCCGTTGATTTTTCCCTATTCGGGATTTCTCGCCCTAATCGACTGGCCGCTCGGCCAATGAATCACGCAATGCTCGTAACTGAGTGCGAGTGCTCCCATCAACCAGCCTGTCGCCGACTTTCGCCACGACTCCGCCGATGATCTCGGGATCAACACTCTCAGTAATCTTTACTTCGTCTCGCCCCACCAACGTCGCCAAACCTGCAGCAATTTTGCTGCGTCGAGCGTCATCAAGTGGAACCGCTGTAATCACCTCGGCTCTTGCGATACCGCTGTGCTCATCGGCCATTTCACTAAAGATTCGGAACATGTCCGCAAATTTAGTGATGTCACGATTCACCGTCATTAGGTTCACCGTGTTTCGTACCAACACGTCAACATCCGAAAGAAGCTTGCCGATACCGTCCAGCTTTGCGCTGTCCGTCACCTGAGGTGCATCGAGATAACTCAATACATCTTCATCGCCAAGAACTTCAGCCGCTTGCGTCAGGTCTTTCTCCCAACGATCGAGGTTGTTCTTTTCTTTAGCCAGCTCGAAAGCTGCCTGTGCGTATCTTCGTCCGGTTGCTGCCATTGCTACTACAGAGTTCTCATCAAATCGAAATTCAACGAGTTCTCTAGTTCTTCCTCTCGCTAAGTCCTTCTTCCAAAACCTTATCTATAAGGCTGGAGTGAGACTTGGCATCAAGTGATCCTTCAACGATTCGTTCAGCAGCTGTGATAGCTAGGCCCGCAAATTCCTTACGAACTTCTTCCACAGCAGAATCTTTCTCGCGACTAATTTCAGCTCTTGCACGTTCGAGCATCGTCTCGACCTCTTCACGTGCACGTCCCTGCTCTTGTTCACGAAGCTTCGAAGCTGCTTCACGCGACTCTGCCACAATCTTCTGGCCTTCTACACGGGCTGAAGCAATTTCTGCTTCTACTCGTTCGGCTGAAGATGCTGCATCGAGACGTGCTGTCTCAGCTGCTTCCAAACTTTCCTTGATTTTCAGTGCACGGCCGTCGAGCATGCCCATAATCGGGCCATACGCCAGCTTGTACAACAGGAAAAACAAGATCAGGAAGCTAACCAACTGAGTTAGCAACTGCTGAAGTGTTATTCCAAGCGCTTCCATATTCGTTCCTTTATCGGCTAGTTCGTCATTTCTGGCGAACTAAATCCGCAGTCATCGGCCCGCTAACGACTCCTGAGCAAGAGAAAACCCTCACTCAGGCAAGTCATGCGGATTCCGATTGAATTAGACGAATAGGATGATGATCGCAACAACCAACGCATAAATAGCGATAGCTTCTGCGAACGCAAGGGCAAGAATCATGTTCTGCTGAACAGGACCGGTAGCCTCAGGGTTTCGACCCAAAGCTTCCATAGCCTTACCAG
>JABIHL010000069.1 GCA_018649665.1 Chloroflexota bacterium
AATGATTAAACCAAATAACGAGCGCAGCGCGAGGCGAGCCTATGTATGAGCATGATGTTCTGATTATCGGCGGAGGACTTGCCGGACTCAGGGCTGCCGTTGAGGTTACGCGTGCAGGCGCTGACGTTGCGGTTATTTCCAAGGTTCACCCCGTGCGTAGCCACTCAAACGCTGCTCAGGGTGGAATCAACGCTCCACTCACCGACCGTGGTGATGAGTGGGAAGGGCACGCCTACGACACGATCAAGGGTAGTGACTTCCTCGCCGACCAAGATGCGGTTGAGGTTATGTCGAGTGAAGCCGGTGAGGCTGTGCTCGAACTCGAACGCATGGGAGTTATTTTCAGCCGTGGCGATGACGGCAAACTCGGTACGCGTGCATTTGGTGGCCAAAAAGTCGCTCGAACGTTCTTCGTTGGAGCCATTACCGGATCAGCCATTCTTCACGTCCTCTTCGAGCAGTCGCTCAAGCTTGGACTCAATGTTTACGAAGAATGGTTCGTTACCAAGCTCATCATAGAAGATGGTGTCTGCCGTGGCGTGGTCGCTATCGACCTGAAATCTGGCGAGATGCACACGATCAGAGCTAAGGCAGTCATCATGGCAGCCGGTGGCGCAGGTCGTGTATTCGAACCTTCCACCAACGCACTGATCTGTACTGGTGATGGCCTTTCACTTGCCTACCGTGCAGGTGTTCCGTTGATGGACATGGAGATGATCCAGTACCACCCAACGACGCTCGCTCGAACCGGCATTCTTATGTCGGAGGCAGCTCGTGGTGAGGGTGCGTACCTTCTAAACGCTTCTGGCGAGCGGTTCATGGAAAAGACCGCTCCTGACTATATGGAACTTGCTTCACGAGACGTTGTTTCTCGTGCAGAGCAGACTGAAATCGACGAGGGTAGGGGAATCGACGGAAACGTTCTTCTCGACCTGCGTCATTTGGGTCGATCCTACATCGAGGCGAAACTCGGGTACCTCCAAGAGGTGTCAGTCGAATTTCTTGGAATCGATATGGCTGAACAGCCAGTGCCGGTTCAGCCGGGAATGCACTACATCATGGGCGGTATCAAGACCGATGTGGACGGTGCGACAAACGTTCCTGGTCTGTACGCCGCTGGTGAATGTGCAAACGTTAGTGTTCACGGTGCGAACCGTTTGGGTGCTAACTCGCTGCTCGACACGGTCGTATTCGGTCGTCGGTCGGGCGTACACGCTGTTGAGTACATCAAGGGCGTTGGTGCTCACTCGAAGACAGAGGAAGACCTCGCAAGCGAGAAGGCTCGATTGCAGGCGTTGCTTGACCGACCGAAGGGCGAGCGAGTTGCAACCATCCGAGACGACATGGCTCGTGGCATGACGAAGGGCATCGGAGTATTCCGTGACCAGACCTCGATGGAGGGTGCTCTCGAGAATCTCAAGAACGTTAAATCTCGAATGGGTGGCTTCTCGATCGAAAACAAGGGCAAGGTATTCAATACCGATCTCATGTTTGGTCTTGAACTTGAGTTCATGATTGATTGTGCCGACGCAGTTGTTGCCGGGGCTCTAACCCGTAAAGAGAGCCGTGGGGCACACTTCCGAACCGACATCACTGAGCGTGATGATGAAAATTGGCTGAAACACACCCTCATGTATCAAGACGATGAAGCCGAGACCGGTGTTCGTGTCGAAACTTCTGATGTGAAGATCACGCAGTGGGAACCAGTAAAGAGGGTCTACTAAATGCCAGACGCGAAGCAAGAGACTATGAACGTCAAACTGAAGGTAAAGCGGTACGACCCTGCTGATTCAGGTGGCAAGACGTGGTGGCAGGAATATGAAGTTGATATTCACCCTGATTCAACGGTTTTGGACTCCTTAATTGAGGTCCGAGAGCAGAACGACGGAACTTTGGCAATGCGTTGCGCGTGCCGAGCTTCGATCTGCGGCTCTTGCGGTATGAAGGTGAACGGAACTGCCAAGCTGGTTTGTAAGACTCGGGTAGTGGACGTCGCTCCAAACGGCGAGCAGTTGATAATCGAACCGATGGGCAATCAGCACGTCGTGAAAGACCTCGTAATTTCGCTTGATACTTTCTTCTCGCAGATCAAGCGAGTTGAGCCGTTCCTGCAACCGGATCATGTGCCAGCGCAGGGTGAGTACATCGCGTCGAATTCGTCGATGGAAAATCTGCTTACTTCGATGAACTGCATCATGTGCGGTTGCTGTGTATCCGACTGTACTGTGCTTGAAGTTGACTCTAATTTCATCGGACCTGCTGCGCTTGCGAAAGCATGGCGGTTCACCGAAGACCCTCGTGATGGTAAACGTGATGAGCGCCTGAAAACGTTGAACGATGAAGATGGCGGGATGTGGGACTGCACACGCTGTATGAAGTGTGTTGATGTTTGTCCTAAAGGTGTTGCACCTATGGACCGAATCATGGAGCTACGTGAGGCTGCCATCGAAGCAGGTAACACGAATACCTCAGGTTATCGCCACACCGAATCGTTCTATAACTCTGTAAAAAAGAATGGTCGCTTAGACGAAACTCGTCTAGCGATCGATTCTGCGGGTTGGACAAACCTTCCGCGATTGCTCGATCTCGCTCCTATCGGGATCGCTGCGATGCGCAAAGGAAAGTTGCCACCGTTGATGCCGCACAAATCTGAAGACAATCAAAAAGTGAAAGACCTCTACAAGAGCGTGGAGGATGAATCCTAATGAAGTACGCTTTTTATCCTGGATGTGTCGCCCGTGGCGGTGCTCCCGAACTATACGATTCTGCACTCGCCGTTATGGAGAGGCTTGGAATTGAGCACGTTGAACTAACGAAAGCAGCTTGCACCGGTGCTGGTGTATTGCAGGAAAAGAACCTCAAGATGGGTGACATCTTGAACGTTCGAACATTTGCAATGGCCGAGCAGATGGGTCTGCCGATCATGGTTCTGTGCTCCACCTGTCAAGGTGTTATGAGTCAGGCCAACCATCGCGTGAAGAAGGACCCAGAGTACCTTGCCGAGGTCAACAAGCACCTCGCAGCAGAGGGACTTGAGTACAAGGGTACAACTTCAGTGAAGCACCTTTTATGGGCTTTGATCGAGGACATTGGCCTCGAAAAGCTTAAGGAGACGTTCACTCGCGAACTCACTGGAATGAACATGGCTCCATTCTACGGTTGCTACATGGTTCGACCGACCGACGCTCTGGAGTTCAAGGCGAATCCAACTCGTGAGACTTCTCTTGAGGATTTGATTGAAGCTGTTGGTGGAACTGTGACTGACTTCGCTGGCAAGACTGCTTGCTGTGGATTCCCGATTCTGTTCATCAATCAGGCGAACTCGATGAAGATGGTTGCGAATCACACTGGTACTGCGAAGGACCTTGGCGCCGACGCTATGGTTACGCCGTGCCCGCTGTGTCATTTGAACCTCGATGGCTACCAGCCAAAGGCTCGTAAGCAGGTTCGTGGCGATAAGGCAGATTTGCCGGTTATCCACGTTCCGCAGCTGATCGGGTTGGCAATGGGTATGAGCGAGAAGGCTTTGGGTCTTCAGAAGCACATCGTTTCGACCAAGGAAATCGTTCGAAAGGCCGAGGCTTTACCTACGAGGGTTTAGTTCGGTACTTCGTTCCGACAGAAATATGAAAAAGCCCCGGGGAGAGATCCTTGGGGCTTTTTTTGCGTGCGTTGGTTCGGATTACGAAGGCTTAGTCGACGAACGGTGAGTTGTGCCAGTCTTTGAGCATGATGCTGTTTTCTTCGACTACCCGGCGTATTCGATCGTCGTTCCATCCTCGAACGCCCATCCAGCGAAGCAGCATTCTTAGGTCAGGTGCGGAAGCGTCGTCAGGGTAGTTCAATAGCTCGGTTTTGAGACTCGGAGTTTTGCCGACGTAGTCGGGAACAGGGCAGCGGTCTTCGATAAGTGTCCTTGCTGCTGGAACATCTCCGCCGTTGATGCGAAGGATTCGCTCTAGCCAAGTGTCGAACTCCCACGCCACTGCGAGCGACCAGAGCTCGCGTCCTTCGGTGCCGCGTCTTGTGCCAGGGAATAATCCGATGAATCTTCGAAGCAAGCTAGGTTTGTTTCCGAACCTAGTGGGGATTTTTAAATCACCAACGACGTCGAGCACCGCGGCGTAGGCTGCTGACACGAAATCGACGTACATCGGCTCGAATTCGGCATCGGGCAGTTCGACTTCGTATTCGTGATCGGGAGTTGGAAGTTCGAAATCCCATGCGAGTCGGGCGAACTCGATCGTCGACGGAGTCGGCGGGGTTGGTCGCCAATTCAGGGCTTCTAGCAGTACAGCTTCTCGTGGGGGCATGTGAATGTCTGGGTCTCACCGATTTTTGTTGCCGTTACAACAGCTTATTCTGTTCTAATGCTGGCTGTCATCCTGAACTAGATTCAGGATCATGGGCATTCGATGCGTTGTGGAGACTTAGCGGTGCTGGTTGCAATCAAAATAGTGTCGTTCCAGCTACAAACTCATTGCGCCGTCGATGACGTGGATTTGGCCTGTGGTGTAGGACGACTCGTCTGAGGCGAGGTAGACGGCAAGATGTGCGATCTCTTGGGGGGTGCCGACACGGCCCATCGGCTGTCGGGAGATGAATGCGGCGCGAGCTGCTTCGGCATCGCCGGTGGCATTGATTCGTTCTTGCAGAGATGGTGTTTCGACAGTTGCCGGGGCTATCGCATTTACCCGGATATTGTCGGAGAGATAGTCCTTAGCTACCGACTTGGTGATTCCGATTACGGCCGCTTTTGTTGCTGTGTAGGCGGCGCGGTCGGGGACTCCGAGCAGGTGAGACGAAAGAGACGCCATGTTGACGATCGATCCACCGCCGTTTTCGATCATTGGCGGCAGAAAGGCTCGAAGCATGCGGAAAAGCGACTTCACGTTTAGTTCGAACGAGAAATCCCAGTCTTGTTCAGTTGAGGTCAAGATTGTTCCAACAGCAACGTACCCGGCACAGTTGAACAAGATGTCGGGAGCACCGGTTTCGGCGAGGAGTGCCGCTATAGAGCCTTCATCCGTGACGTCGCAGCGACGAGTCGTGATGCCATCTACGCTGTGGAGTTCGCCTAGCTTTTCGACGTTCACATCGGTTGCCCAAACCTGCGCACCTTCGGCGGCGAATGCTCGTGCTGTTGCTTCACCGATTCCCTGAGCAGCAGCCGTTACTACCGCTGTTTTTCCTGCGAGCCTACCGGTCATTTGGATGTTCTTTTCTTCTAGTTGTCTGCAGTTGGGCGATAGACCCTGAAAATGACCCTACGACTCAGCTCAAGATGCAATTCAGGGTGACAGTGGATCGTAGAACGAGTGAGGCGACCATATAGGTCGCCTCACTATTATCTCAAGTACTTATTTTCCAGAAGAGCGGACGATGCTTTTCAGCCATCAACAATCGATCTCTCAGAAAACGTGGCTATGCCATCTACGCTTTTGCCATGATGTCGACTAGTTCTTGAACGGAATCGGCTGATGCCTTTAGGGCTGCCGCTTCGCTGTCGGATAGTTCGACTTCGATGATTTCTTCGATTCCTGCGGCTCCCAGCTTCACTGGAACTCCTGCGTAGAGACCGTTTATGCCGTACTCGCCCTCTAGGAACGCCGCACAAGGCAGAATCTCCTTGCGGTCGAGTAGGACAGCTTCGACCATCTGAGCGACGGCTGCTGACGGTGCATAGTAAGCAGATCCGGTCTTCAGGAGACCAACGATTTCGGCTCCACCGTCTCGGGTTCGCTGAACGATTTCTTCGAGTCGGTTTGCTTCTATCAATTTGGCAACTGGAACGCCTCCGACGGTTGTTGAACCGATTAGCGGAACCATCGTGTCGCCGTGTCCACCTAGAACGTAAGCAGATACGTTTGTGACTGATGCACCCAGTTCCTGCGATAGGAACGTACGGAATCGTGCGGTGTCGAGAATACCGGCCATGCCGATGACTCGTTCCTTCGGGAATCCGCTGACCTTGTATGCGTGCTGAACCATCGCATCGAGCGGGTTCGAGACAACGATCAGGATTGCGTTCGGTGAGTATTTTGCGACTTCTGCGGTTACAGAACCAACAATTTTCATGTTGGTGAGCAGGAGGTCGTCACGGCTCATGCCGGGCTTACGTGGGAGACCGGCGGTTACGATTACAACGTCGGAGTCGGCGGTGTCTTCATATGTGTTTGCGCCGGTGATCTGTGCGTCGGTTCCGACGACCGGGCCAGATTCGAGCATGTCGAGTGCGATGCCCTGAGGCTTGCCTTCAACGATGTCGACTAGAACGACGTCGGCGTAGCCGGTTTCGAACACTCGCTGAGCCGTTGTTGCGCCAACAAATCCGGCGCCGACTACTGTTACTTTGAACTTCATAACTAATTTCTTCCTCAGCTTCTCACTAAGTGTGTTTGCAACGTATTGCGACTCAAAACTATCGAGTCGTTACTGCCACTTGTGAGGTTTTCCTTCTCTAGGTAATACTTTTCCGGTGTCGGGCCGAATCGCATGGGTTTCGCTGGTCTTGGCGGCAGCTTTGTTACTGACGCGGTCGATCCCTTCGATTCCCGGATTGCCCATTGCTTCTGCATGCCCCATGGCTACGAACAGAATGTCGGCTGTTTCGTCAGCAACGGCTTCGTCGCCTTCTTTTTCAGATATTGCTTGCGCTAATTCATTGAACTCTTCATCGAGGATGCTTGTGCGGTTTGCGAC
>JABIHL010000070.1 GCA_018649665.1 Chloroflexota bacterium
AAGAACAGGCCAGCATCGAAGCTTCAAAGCAGTCGCAAGAAACTCGTGTAGATTCGGTGAACAAGCTGGTGAACATGGGAGTGCGAATGATCGCTGGCAGCGACTCGCCGTGGGGAGCATACCCACCCGGTGAATTCGTGAAGGAAATGATTGCGCTAACCAAAGCCGGTCTTACCACGACCGAAGCATTAGTAACCGGTCTCAGCCATGCCGCAGAATCGATTGCCGTAGGCGATCAGGCAGGAACGCTGGCGGCGGGTCGGCCGGGCGACGTTCTAGTAGTAGCTGGCGACCCCACTAACGACCTCAACGCACTCTGGAACGTGGAAGACGTTTACAAGTCAGGAATACGCGTAGCCCGACCAGTTTAGTAGGACGCGTTCAACCAACCGCCCAAGATCGCCGGTACACTGCCGAACGATTTCAACTCCAGCACCTACACCTCACGGGATTCAATCTCTCAATGCCCACTATCGCCTTTCTTGCCAATCTAGCCACTGCCGAACACAAACGACGTTGGGATTTACTGAACGAACACGCACCCGACGGCGTAAATGTCGTGATCGCCGATCCAACCGGATCACCTGGGGAACTTATCGAGGCGCTCAAGGATGCCGATGCTGCAGTTCCATGGCTCGCATCAATTCCGCTCGACATAGCAGAACAACTCCCAAAGTTGAAGCTTGTGCAACTGCTGACAGCTGGTTACGACTCGGTCGACGTTGCTGGACTGAGCAAACTCGGCATCAGCACTGCAAACAACGGCGGCTCCAACGCTATATCCGTGTCTGAGCACGCCATGACTCTCATGCTCAGCGTTTACAGGCGAATGATGGAATCATGGACCAACACGAAAGACGGCAATTGGCGCGACGGAGTTGACCAACTGCCAGTCCGTACTGAAATCAACGGGAAAACCGTTGGAATCATCGGTTTTGGCAACATCGGACGACAGGTTGCTCGACGACTCTCCGGATTCGATTGCGAAGTGCTCTATCACGATGCAATCGAACTAATGCCGGGGCGAGATCAAGAACTAGGTGCTCAGGCCGTCGAATTGGATCACCTGCTGCGAGTGAGCGACATCGTTACTGTTCACGTTCCATTAAACAGCTCAACTCGAGGCATGATGGGAGCCCGCGAGTTTGGACTCATGAAGAAGACAGCTATTTTCATCAATACTTGCCGAGGTCCGGTCCACAACGAGGCCGACCTGATTAAAGCTCTCCAAGATGGCGAAATCGCTGGTACCGGACTCGATGTACTCGAAGAAGAGCCGACCGACCCGAACAATCCGCTGCTCCACATGCCAACGTCGATCGTCACGCCGCATTGGGCAGGCGGAACCGGTGAAGGCAACGAACGGGCGGTTGTTTTCGCGCTGAGCAATCTAGAACGCTTGGTCGAAGACCGAAAGCTACTCTCGGTAGTTGACCCCGCATCAATCTTCTAGATTTTCTGAGTTTGCCCCGGCTCTATCTACAGTATTAGCCATTTCTCAACTTGCCGGAGAAGACGTGCCTCTGGCACTTACTGAGCGGTGTAACCGCCATCAACAGGCAAATTCACACCGGTGATGAACGATGCTTCGTCTGAGGCAAGGAACAACGCGGCATTGGCGATTTCTTTTGGCTCGCCAAGTCGCCCCATCGGGTGAAGCGACTTCAGACGCTCATGCATATCGGCATCTTCAACCAAGGTGGTAACAAGCGGCGTGTAAGTAAAGCCCGGACACAAAGAATTCACCCGTATGCCCTGTTTTGCGAGCGCAATGCTCATGTCACGAGTCATCTGCACGACCCCGCCTTTGGTGTGCGGGTACGGATTAAATCCGTCGCTAATGCCCTGCGCATAGCCGACAAGACCAATAATCGACGCCATATTCACAATAGAGCCTGAGTTCTGCGTCTTCATGTGATCGACTGCGAATCGAGACATCATCATTGTGCCTTTAAGATTAACGCTCACCACCCAGTCCCACGTCTTTTCGAAATCCCACTCTTTCGGTGCGTAGCGTGGGGTGACTCCAGCGCTATTTACCAAGACATCGATACCGCCTAATTTCGATATCGTATCGGCGATCAATCGTTCGCAATCTTCACGGCTCGATACGTCGCCAGCCAACGCAATCGCATCTCCACCAGCCGCAACTACCGAGTCTGCGACGCTCTGTGCAACCTCTAGTTTCAGATCGGAAACAGCGACTCGAGCGCCTTCTTGTGCGAACAGGTGTGCCATCGCATCACCCAGTCCGGAACCTCCGCCAGTGATGTGCGCAATCTTGCCTTCGAGCCTGCCTGCCATATCGGATCTCCTAGGGGTCGTTCGCTCACATACGGCAAACGAAAGTCGAAAATAGTGATTCTGGCGGCGATTCTAATTCCAGATTGTAGTGCCGTGGAAGCAACTGAGCCGTAATATTGGCTATATATGCCTTCAGGAACAAAGAAACGCGGTAATCCGCGCAACCGCCCGACCACTTCTCGCTATAAAGCCGATCTGCAATCGAAGACCGACAAAAAGTCTAAATCTAAAGAGAAGCCCGAGAAGCCCGACGGACCAACGATCTACCCAATGATCTTCGCCGGGCCGATGCGGCGGCTCTACGCATTCACTATCGACTTTGGGTTGATCATGATGATCATCTACACAGTCGCACCTGTTGCAAATGGAAACATTTTCAGCGAGGAAGCAGTAGCACCCGACCTTATCTTCTTCTTCGGCTACTTCATCATCCCAACCATTCTCTGGGGCCGAACTCCCGGCAAATGGGTAGCTGGAATCGTTGTAGTCGACGAAGACGGTAGAACGCCAGGCCCCGCCGCTATTCCCAGAGAGATGATCGGCAAACTCGTATCGTTCCTCGCTGCGGGTGTCGGAATCTTCTGGCTGATATTTGATCCTAAACGACAAGGTTGGCACGATAAAATCGCTAATACGTACGTAGTCGACAATCCGTACTCTGGCGGTCCGCAGTTCATGAAAGATTTCTTCAAGATTGGCGATAGGAAAAAAGAAGAAGATAAGCCCGACCCAGACCCAGACGGGTACACGGATGACTCCGATGACGATTCTTCTGAACCCAACGACGAGAAATCCAGCTAAGTTGATAGCCAATGCTCAGTAAGTTCATAAAAATCTAAGGAAGCCCGAATGGCGATCTCTCGAAAAGTTCGAGAACAGATGAATAACAGCTCATGGATTCGCAGAATGTTCGAAGAAGGCATCGAACTGCGTAAAATTCACGGAGAACAGAACGTATTCGATCTTTCGCTAGGAAACCCGCTCCTAGAGCCGCCACCCGAGTTCAAAACCGAACTACAGCGCCTGATCGACGAAGAAGCCCCAGGTACTCACCGCTACATGCCCAACGGCGGATTTCCTGAAGTGCGTGCCAAAGTCGCCGAAGTTCTTGCCGAAGAGTCCGGCACTACGTTCACTGGGCCAGACGTTCTTATGACGGTCGGTGCAGCTGGCGGAATCAATACCATCCTTCGATCGATCCTCGACGAAGACGATGAAGTCGTCCTGATAGCCCCGTTCTTCGCTGAATACGTGTTCTACGTTGAACACCAGAACGGCATATCGAAAATCGCCACCTGTGACGAAAACTGGCTTCCCGACATCGCATCCCTTGAAGCAACAATTGGCCCTCGAACCCGCGCCGTAATCATCAATTCACCCAATAATCCCACCGGAGTCATCTACCCCAAGGAAGCGATAGTCGCGGTCGCAGCGACAATACAACGGGCGGAAGAGAAGTACGGAACCGAGATTTACCTCATCTCTGATGAGCCCTACCGCAAGCTTATCTACACCGACGCGCCCTACCCATTCATCTTCGAGCACCACCCACGATCGATCGTGGCAACGTCTCATTCCAAAGACCTCGGACTCGCCGGTGAACGCATCGGTTACATCGCCGTGAACCCAAACGACCCCGGCAAGACGGATTTCCTCGACGCCCTAAACTTCTCGCTCCGCACTCTAGGATTTGTGAACGCCCCTGCGTTAATGCAGCGCGTCGTCGCCGGTTTACAGCGAGCAACCGTCGATATCGACATTTACCGCAAGAAGCGAGATTTGCTCTACGGAGCACTTACCAAAATCGGCTACGAGTGCGTGCAACCTGACGGCGCCTTCTACGTGTTCCCAAAATCGCCTGTTCCTAATGACACCGAGTTTGTTGCTCAACTGCAAAAGGAACTCGTTCTAGTAGTTCCCGGGGTTGGATTTGGCACACCCGGATACTTCCGAGCGTCCTACTGTGTTGACGATTGGGTCATTGAAGGGGCAATCAACGGCTTCGAAAAGGTATTCGCTCAGATCAACAGCTAGCGTTTCGTGATTACTTCTTAAGCGGCTCTTTGAGACCACTTCCGGTAATCGGAACGCAAACGTTCGAGTCTCGTTCGATCACACCCGAATCGATCAAGTGCGCCAACCCAGCGAACGCGCCAGCCGACGTCATCTCGGCGAACACGCCTTCAGATGAAGCCAATCGCACCTGCCATTCGGTCAACGATTCTTCAGAAACGGTGATTCCCGAGCCGCCAGTCGCCCGAATCGCTTCGACCATCTCTTTGAGCCGTGGCGGCTTCGACACTGCAATTCCCGATGCGTTGGTTGGTCGCACGTCATCATGCGACCACTCTTCACCGTTTAGTGCAGCCACTACCGGACGCACCGCGTGGGCTTGCACACCGTGGAATTTGGGAATTCTTTTGATAATTCCAGCTTCGAGAAGCTCTTGATATCCACGAACCATTCCGGTCAATAGCGAACCGTTCCCCACAGGCAATACGACGTGATCTATTCCGTCGTCCAACACTTCCACTATTTCATAGCTGGCTGCCTTCATGCCTTCCGAGAAATACGGGCTCAGATTGTGCGACATGTAGACAAGCTCGCGGTCCTTCACAAACTCTTCAGCAGCTTCAGTAGCCGTCTGTCGAGGACCTTCGATCTTGTGGAGACTCGCACCAAATATCTGTATTTGATCGAGCTTACCGCTAGCGGCGCTAGCCGGAGCAAACACATGTGCCTTCAGACCCGCAGCCGCCGCGTAAGCAGAAAGCGAAGCACCTGCGTTACCCGATGAATCTTCGATGAACTCGGTCACGCCAAAATCGCGACCCATCGTCGTGAGAACAGCCGAACCACGGTCTTTGAACGAACCTGTCGGAGCCATAAATTCAAGCTTCGCCCAAAGCGAACCCAGTCCCAACTGCTCGCAGGTTTTATCGAGAAAGAGCAGTGGTGTATCGCCTTCACCCAGCGAATTTGAATTCAACGGCTCGTCCATCGGCAAACGAGGCATCGTTCCGTCCGGAGCTGCGAGGTATTCGACCGCAAAAAGCCCGCCACACTCAGAACAATACAAATCGGCGACAGAAGGATCTTGCTTCGACGAACAATCCACGCAAATTAGCTGGTGATTGGGCACTTTAAACTTCGTCTCCGTCGGTCTTGGTTTCGTTCGTACTTTCTGGTTCAATCACGGCATCTGCCGCATCGCCATCATCGAATTGTGAAATCATGGTATCTGCAACTGGTATTTCTTCATCCCCGGCGAGAGGTCGGAATCTCACACCCGGTCGAGCGTGTCCTCCACCAATCCCAACGGCATGACCGTCCGCTCTCCAGCAAGCTGCGCCAGAAATAACGCCGCCCGGTTCGAATCGCACAATATTCATCCCGCCACCGACGGCGTTCACCGGAGTCACACGATGTCCCTTAGCAGCCACTGCTGCACGAACCGATGCAGGTACACCAACCTCAATCTCCACATCCTGTCCTTGAGTCCACATACGTGGAGCCTCGACAGCTTCCTGCGCAGACATCCTGTGGTCGATCAGATTCACTATCGCCTGTAGAACCGTAGTAAAAATCCTCACGCCACCAGGAAGACCAACTGCGAACTCCGGCAATCCTTCTTTCATGACGACCATCGGAGCCATGCTGCTCGTAACCCGCTTGCCGGGCAGTACAGAAAGAGCCTTCCCGGGATGAGGATCGAACATCTGCTGAGTATTGTTCAGCAGCATTCCAGTTCCCGGAACGGTTACCTTCGAACCAAACAATTCGTTGATCGTCTGTGTCGCAGAAACAACGTTTCCATCTGAGTCGGCGATAGTGATATGAGTCGTGTGATCCGGTTCGTTCGAACCCGGCTGGATCTCAGGTGATGCCTTATCCATGTCGATATTGTCGATGAAATCTTCGACATGGTGCTTCGAAATCAGCCGATCAACCGGCACTTCGACAAATTCAGGATCGCCTGTGTATAGATTCCGATCAGCGAACGCCTTCTTCATCGATTCTGCCAACAGATGAATCGAATCAGCCGTCCCAAAACCTAAACCGGCAACATCGAACTCTTCCAATATGTTCAGCATCTCGGCGATATGAACGCCAGAGGCAGAAGGTGGCGGCGGTCCAAATAGTTCGTACCCTCGGTACTCGCCTTTGATCGGCTTTCGACGAACCGTTTTGTAGTCCGCCAAGTCCTGCGTAGTAATAATCCCGCCGTTTCGACTCAGATAGTCGCAAACGATTTCCCCAAGCGCACCGTTGTATAGATGACCGGGTCCGTTCTCAGATATTGCCCGCAACGTTCGGGCATAGTCAGAACGATCAACGTGATCACCCGACTGCAGGGGTGAACCTTTCGGCATGTAAGTAGCGGCCGTTTCCGGGAATTTCCTGATGACATCTTCCATCTGCACGATCGTGTCGTGCAAATACTCGCTGGCTTTGAACCCTCGTGAAGCGAACCGAATCGCGGGCTCCATGACTTCAGCAAGCGAAAGCGTCCCCCACTCTGCCAACGCCTCGGTCCACGCCTTCAGGTTGCCAGGAACACCAATCGACAGATATCCGATCGAACTCAGATCGTCGACGCACTTCAAATAATCAGGACCTGAATCAGCTATCGGGGTGTACATGTCTTCGGTCGAAGCCGCAGGAGCCGTGGAGTAACCGTCGATGATGTGTTGCTCGCCGTTTGCAAGTCGAACGTTCATGTGACCTGCACCGAAGATACCGACCATCATCGGCTCGACAACTGTCAGCGCGAAAAGCGAGGCGATGGCAGCATCGATAGCATTTCCGCCAGCCAACAACATCTCAGATCCGGCGGCTGATCCCAGCGGATGATTGGTAACAACCACACCCTTTGATCCCGTAGCGGGTCGCTTTTCAGTCTGGAAAGTTGTGTCGGCTCGCGATCGCCATTTCGATATTGTCATTCGGTCCTGCTCACTTTTTGTGCGTTGGTCCGCAACACTCGATGAACCGAAATCCACGTTAACGAATCCCGGCAGCGAAATTCTATTCTCTGAAATTGCCAACTGGGCGACCGAAATATTGGTCTTGCCGCTTATTGTGACTTAGTGCGAACGGGAATAGATTATTTGCCATCGGTTCCGCTGTGAGAAAATCACCAGACGCACAGTAGATATTTCAGGCAACCATTCAGGAGATCACGATGGCACAGATGGGTACTTCAGCAGTTTGGCACGACGCCGACAAAAGCTGGGAGATGCGGGAACTTCCACTCCCTGAACTCGAATCGGATGCGATTCAGATTCGAGTAAAAGCTACAAGCGTCTGCGGATCTGACCTCCATATGTGGCGAGGTGACGGAATCCCAGAAGGCGCTCCACCGCGTGATCCGTTCGTGTTCGGGCACGAGATGATGGGTGAAGTTGCCGCAATGGGCAACAAAGTCACCACTGACTCAATGCGTCGACCTCTCAAAGAAGGCGACAGAGTCGCATATTCGTACTTCTTCCCTTGCGCCCGTTGCTACAACTGCTTACGAGGTGAATTCGGTGCCTGCAAGTTCCGAATGGGACGCAAGCCACTCGACGAATGGCCGGTGTGCAACGGCGGATTCGCTCAGTATTACTACCTTCGAAGCCCAAATTACGTATTCAAGCTACCCGACTCCATTAGTGACGCTGCCGCTGCACCCATCAACTGCGCATTAGCCCAGGTTTACGAAGCGCTACACCTAGGCGGAATCCGACTCGGTGACAATATCGTCGTTCAAGGCGCCGGTGGGCTTGGAGTGAACGCTACTGCAGTTGCACGCGAACTCGGTGCTTCGAAAGTTATCGTGATCGATAGTCAGAAGCCCCGTCTCGATCTGGCGATGCAGTGCGGAGCCACGCACACGATCGACATGAACGAGTACGACACTCCTGAATCTCGTATCGACCGCGTGATGGAACTAACCAACGGTATCGGTGCCGACAAAGTGATCGAAGTTGTTGGGTTCCCTGCTGTTGTCGAAGAAGGACTCAAAATGGTTCGCATGCGAGGAATCTACCTCGAAGTCGGCCACATCTCACCGAACTCGTTCGCCACTATCGACGTATCGACTATGGTCTCGAATCAAGTACGTTTCTACGGCATCCAGCACTACGATCCTTGGATCATCCCTAACGCCATCGACTTCCTAGAACGAACCGCCGACAAGTACCCACTCACGAGCGTGGTTTCACACGAATTCCCGCTCGACCAGATCGGCAAGGCGTTCGAAACCGCCGAATGGCTAGGCACCCAAAAAGGCAGCGAAGTAACCCGCGCCGTCATCACGCCATAGCGAACAAAGTTCTTCAACAGCAATCATCAGCGATCAAAAGAGAATTCCAATAGCCACGAACTCGAAACCAAACTTCCTTGTGATCATGTCCGACGAGCACGGAGCTCAGTTCTCGTCGACGTATGGTCACCCGATCATCGAAACGCCGAACATGGATCGCCTTGCCGAGCAAGGTGTGACATTCGAAGCCAACTATTGCAACTCGCCCTTATGCATACCATCTCGGGCGTCGTTTATGACGGGTCAGTACGTTTCGACCATCGAGGTTTGGGACAACACAAAGCCGATGCCGGTCGACAAGCTCACTTGGCCATACCTGTTACGAAACGAGGGCTACGACACTGCCCTA
>JABIHL010000071.1 GCA_018649665.1 Chloroflexota bacterium
AACCAGCCTGTAGCAGTAGCGATAGGCACCGAATATGCCAAATCCGACAAAGCAACCGGTGCGGTACAAGGCGGTCCCCAATGATTACTTACACCGACGCCTGCCGAGTTATCAACGACTCACGCGACGAGTCCGTTGTAGTCACGACCATGACACAGACTAAATACTGGTACCAGATTTCCAAACATCCCGACCTTGATATCGGGATTGCGAACGCCATGTCAAAAGCTTCATCAGTCGCGCTCGGAGTAGCCCTCGGCAAACCCGACCGTTCGGTAATTTGCCTCGATGCCGACGGCTCGCTACTGATGAACTTCGGTTCGCTCGCGACTATCGCAGGGATGGCACCAAAAAATCTCTATCACTTCGTGTTCAACAACGGCATCTACTCGGTCACCGGCGGGCAACCCGTTCCAGCGCCGGGGGTTGAGTACGCCAAGGCCGCAGAAGCATGTGGTTACGCCTCGGTTTTTCGATTCGACGATGTTGAGTCGCTCGATTCGTCACTGCCCGAAATTCTCGCCAGTCCTGGGCCAGTCTTGATCGAAATCATGGTCAAAGGCGAACCTCAGGCTGAAGGTGTCGATCAGACTTGGGAATCAAACGCGAAAATGCCGCTTCAATTGCGTGCATTGCGAAAACGACTGACAGGAGCCGACGATTGGGGTCCGGGCGGGCCGTACCTCTAAGTCAGATTAAGTCGTGCGAACTAGTCTTCGTCTTTACGGCGTTTAGGTCGAACACGAGCAACGATAAGACCGAACAACCCTGCAGCCATAAGGATGTAGTCAGCACCGGCTGTAACTGCTCCAGCCGCCTCCTCGGGTCCGGTTGGGACATTGCAGCCGAACACCGTCAACGCAGGCTCAGGAGCTAGTACATCCTCAGCCGAAGTTTCGTCGTTTAGATCTTCATCAGCGGCCCGCATTGCGGCTACTGTCGCGGCGATATCCTCTTCCGAATCTCCAACATCGGTATCTTCTACAGCACCATCGTCAGGCGCATCCGTCGGCTCCTCTGCGGTGTCATCAGCTGGATCCACGGCATCGTCGGGCACTGGTGCCTCTTCAGGATCGACTGGTGCAGCAGCAACCGGAACAGCGGTCGGTTCTACCGTATCTGGCACAGCAGTCGCAATCGGTTCTGGCTCAATAGTGTCTGCGGGTTCAAGTGTCGCTTCTGACGGAACAACCTGCTCTGGATCAGTCGATGGTTCCGGAGTAGCTGTGGCGATCTCAGAGGCGTCCGACGGCACTTCTGTAGGAGCAATCTCGACGGTCGGAGGAATAACTACCGTAGCTGTCGGAATCGGTGTTTCAGTTGGAACCGGGGTGGGTGTTGGAACTGGAGCGTCGACGCTGAACACACGCACTATCGGGCTATGCGTATTGCCTGCATCGTCACGACCAAGAATTTCTAGAACATGTTCGTCGTTCTCGAGATCGCCAGGGCGATACGACCATGTTGAGGCAGATTCAGCGGTAAATTCCGAAGTGACATCAACGCCATCGAGTTTCGCACTGATAATTGTCACCCCAGGGTGCGAATCACCGGAGTACTCACCGATCTCATCAGCAAAACTAACTGTAATCAATGGACGAGAGACGATTGAAATCTCACGGTCACCGGGAACCACGACCGGCGGTTTGATAACCGTATCTAGATCGAACTGAACTGCACCGATTGGGTATCCCACCGTTCCGACGGCTAAACCACCACGAGCGATGTTCAGCGCCACATCGAATCCGGCTGCCTCGACATTTTTCACACCATCGCCAGCAGCAGAGCCCGTAAACGTCGTGCCGTCAACATGGATGATCCACTGATTCGTATCGACCGGTTGAGCGGACCCAAACGTAACTCCATTAATCGTCACAGTTGGGTCATCAATTATCGTTTCAATCGTCGTGACATTAATTGTCAGCAAACCGTTGGTAATCGCGGTGTCAGTTGAAACCGTCAGACGTGGTCCGAGTTTGTCGTCCGGCTTTAACTCTTTTAATTCATTCGGAAAATTGGTGAGATCAGATACAGCGCCGGGCATGATTGTTATCTTCTCGGGCGAGGTCGGAATATCTTCGAACGTGAGCCAAACAGTATCCTCAATGTCTTCGATATCTTCGATGCCTGTGACCATAGTCGCAGTCTTCGCCGACTGCCCATTGATGATGAATCGAGACGCATCGATCAATGATTCCTTGATCGGCTCCGTCCATTTGACCTTCACTGCATTGAGCACGTTTCCAACCGTGACCTCCGCAGTCGCGTCGTACGCCTCACCAAGCACAACCTCGACCAACGCCGGTGGCGAAGTATCAACCGTGTACTTGTGGAACTGTTCTCCCGCAGTCGCTTCTGAGTCGGAGACTCCGACGTTCGATGATCGGTCGGTTGCGGTTACATACCAGTTGAGCAGACCATCGGTTGATACTGCGGGTAGCTGGGCTGCAGCATTCCAACCTTGGTTGATCGCAGTCGATTCGACCACAGAGGCACTAACGATTTCACCCGGCTCGTCGAACACTTCGTCGCGATCGACATCGACATGGAATTTGATATCGCTCAGGTCAACTCCTGATGCTGCATCGGTTACCACTACCCTAGCCCAAACCGACGTGCTGCTCGAAGAACTCTTGTGAGTCGGTGAAGTGATCGATACGGCAGGTTTAGTTGCATCAACCACCACCGCTTCACTTATGAGTTTCGATGGATTAGCGTCAGCGTATTCGATAGTAACTACGTCGCCATCAATAACCTTGATGACAGGACGAACCGTCTCCGTAGCGTCCGACGCTCCGGTCACCCTGGTTGCATCACCGGTTTTGAACGTTGCGGCGAATGAATGCGATGTCGGAGTCGTCTCACGCAAAATCAGCGTGAATCCGGCTGGGTCAGAAGGAGTGCGAAGAGTAACCGACGTTGTGTCGTTGTGCTCGCTTCGATAGGTAACTGTGAAATTCTCGGCAGTTGAGACAGTTTGGTTATGAATAAGTTGGAACGTTCCAGAATCCTTATTCACCCACTGAACAAATGCTTTGGTCGTGCTGATCTGAATGTCGGCAGCGGTAATTGCGCCGTCGGCGTCGAAATCGCCAACCGATGCGTTTTGAAGCTTGAACACCGTGTCATCGCCTTGAACACCAATCGGAAGTTCAAACAGATTCTCGGTCGAGTCGGTAGCTTCAAACTCTCGAAGCACCGTTACGTTCAAATCAGGATCGAAAACGGTCACTGTGACTTCCGACGATAGATCGGTGTGTGCTGGGTTCACATCCAGCGTTCCAATCTGCGAAGCGAACACTGTGTTCATATCGCCCGCCGGCGCGACAAATCCAACTACCACGAGCACTACTGCAAATAGAAGAATTTTGGAGCGTCTGGTGAGTAATTGGCGACCGGTGCTTTGTGCCAGGACTGTTCCCATACATTGAGATTAGTCACCAAGGGCATTTCACACATGCGTAAACGTCGCACCGAGCCCGTGTGCGCACACGCACATACGTTACAGGCGTACGCTGCCAAACCGCCAAACTCAGTTTGTGTACGAACGAACTTCGTTTGCCTCGACGCCACAGCGACTACAGCAGCGGCAGAATCACGTGAGAAGGTCGAATTTCATCACGGAATATCCGGTTACGAGCCACAATTCCGCTCGATTCCAACGCATTGTTCTTGCCCGTTTGCCAGTTGATATCCCATCTCGGGAAGCTGCTACTTGCAACTGCAACTCTTAGTCGATGTCCTTTCTGGAACACATGACTCGTCGCCCATAGATCAACAACAAATTCGGTCGGTTGATGCGGCACAAGAGCAATCGGCTTCTCGAACGAGTCTTTGAACCTCGCTCGCAAGATTCCGTCGCATACGAGCATCGAAGTTCCGTCAGGGTGAACGTCGGTGATTCTGACGACCCAATCGGTATCGATCGCCGATGATGACGCATGCAATACAGCTTTCACACGCCCAGTTACATCGAGCGGTTCGTCGAGAATTTCGGTGGTATACGTGAGAACGTTATCTTCGTAACCACGTTGATCTCGCGGACCGTTATTGTCACCAAGGTGACCACCCCCAAACGACCTAATCGGGGTTTCAGGGTCGGAATCGTATTCATCGAACACCTCTCCGAAGAGGCTAGGCCTCGTTTTGGTGAGAACACCGTCATTGAGAGATTTTGCTGTGTTAGAGATGCCTTCCGATAGATAGAACGGCGTGCCGGTGGCTGCTGCGGGTGGCCATTCATCGAACTCGCGCCACTTGTTGATGCCCATCGCAAAAAGCTTGACCGGCTTGTCGGAATCGACTCCATTGTCGATTCCCTTCAGCCAATGGTCGAACCAGCGTTTTCGAGTTTCGAACCAACCTAATATCGCCTGCTCACCAAAATCGACCTCGCCTGCTTCTCGCAAGTCGGCGGGCCCGGGATTATGTACCCACGGACCAATCGTCATCCGCTGGCTCGTTCGTACTTCAGCCGTAGCCGCCTTCGAGCGCATGCCTTCATAGTTCCTGATCGTACCGTTCAAGAAGCAGTCGAACCAGCTACCGAAGTGATGCACCGGAACGTTCGTTTTGTCGTGGAAGCGAGCGTTGCTAAATTCTTCCCAATAAGCGTCGTGGTTTGGGTGGTTCATCCAATCGCTAAACCAACCGTGCAGATCGGCAACCGGAGGCAACGGCGAAACCGGCGAATTTTCGAGCCACGATTGATAGTCGTCTGATGCCTGATTAACTCGTTTTGCCGTTGCTTCTTCGGCACCGATTTGAGCTAATTTTCGGGCGTTAGTAGACGTGTGCTTGAGGGTCCACATGGTATTAAAACCATGCTCAAACGCGCCACCTCTGTAGACCCACTCATCGTAGTAATCAGCCGACGACTGTCGAACAAATTGTGCTTCCAAATGAGGTGGTTGAGTCGACAACATTCGGTACTGGGTTGCACCAGAGTACGAACCGCCTATGGTTCCGATTTTACCGTTCGACCACGCCTGTTCAGCTGCCCATTCAACCGTGTCGTATCCGTCCTGATGCTCGCCATCAGCGTCATCCCTGAACGGATAAAATTCGCCGTCCGATGCGAAGCGACCACGGACGTCTTGAATAAGAGTTACATAGCCGTGTGAAGCATAAAATTCACCGGCGCCAAGATTCGATTCCGACGACCCGCCCTTGTCGTAAGGCGTCCGCTCAATCAACACCGGAAATTGCCCGACAGCATCTGGGCGCCAAACGTCGGCGCGAAGTATCGTTCCGTCCCGCATCGGAACTTCCAGATTTCGCTCGATTATTACTTCGAAATTGCCCGTAATCGCACCCATAAAATCGATCCTTATAACTCACTCGACATCCCGAGAAAAACCCGCCAACCACAACAATCGACACGACCGCAACAAGACGTGCCACCGGCACTTAGAGTGCTGCTCCGCCGTCTACAGTAATCATCGAACCAGTAATCATCGCCGCATCATCGGTCGCAGCAAACATGAACGCATTTGCGATGTCTTCAGGTTGCTGCAATCGACCCAGCGGAGTGTTCTTCAATCGACGCTCGAAGTTGTCAGGATTGTCGATACTGGTCTCCCAGCTATTTGGGCTGTGCTCGTTGTTGCCCCGTATGAACGGCGTGTCGACGTGACCCGGAGAGATAATCACGCAGCGAATGTTGTCCTTTGCGAATGACGATGCTGCTGAACGAGTCAGACCCACCATCGCCATTTTCTGAGCTGCATAAGCAGGACTTCCTCCGCCGGGACGAATCGAAGCCAACGAGCCCATGTTCAAGATCACTCCCGAACCTGCCCTTCGCATCGAAGGCACAACCGCTTTGATCCCGTAAAACGACCCATTGAGTCCGACATCCATTATTAGTTCGAACTGCTCGTCAGTCTGCTCTTCAAATCCAACCCGAAAATTCGCTCCAGCGTTGTTGCAAAGCAAATTCACTGGACCGAGTTCAGATTCGGTTCGGGCAACGACCTCGCGCCAAGCCCCTGAGTCACGCACGTCAAGTTCAACAGCGATAGCTCGACCGCCTGCTTTGGTAATCTCAGCAGCAACTTTCTCAGCAGCCTCAAGACGATTATCAGCAACACAAACAGCCGATCCTTCTGCCGCAAACAAGCGAGCCTGCGCTCCGCCCATGCCACCACCACCGCCAGTGATGATCGCCACTTTGCCTTGAAGGCGTCCATTTGGTTCAGATGTTGTCATTCGTTTATCCCAGCACCAATCCGCCGTCTGGTCGACGCGAACTTTCGCCCGTTCCAGCCTCGTACGGATACTTCGCCATTTCTTCTTCGACGATATCGATACCCAATCCCGGTGCTTCCGAAGGAATGAAATAGCCGTCTTTCACTTCTGAAACATTCGTAACGATGTCTGCCTTGAACGTTCCTACTTCGGGAGAGAACTCGTTGACATCCCAGTTCGGAGTAGCCGTTGCGATGTGCGTGTTAGCCATGTTGCCAATAGGACCCAAAAAGTGGTGGGGAGCCATTTTGATATGGAAGCTTTCAGCCACCGCAGCGATCTTCTTCACGTGCGTAAATCCGCCCGCAAGTCCGATATCTGGTTTCAAGAAGCTCACGCCCGGCTGCTGACAATATTCTCGGAACTCCCAAAGCGTGTTGTTCCGTTCACCAACCGCCAGCGGAATGTTGACCTTGTCACCAACGCCACCCATCGAAATAACCGAATCAGGTGCTATCGGGTCTTCGTAGAAATACGGCAAGTATTTCTCGATCTGCTGTGCGAATACGACTGATGATCCGGGGAACATGTTCCTGTGAATCTCGATTCCGATATCGAAATCCCAACCAACTTCTTCTCGAACAGCTTCGACAATTGCCGTGTTCTGACGAATTAGGTCGCCATGCGCCAGCTCGCCCCAGTTCTCGGGGAACGGCGTCATTTTGAGAGCAGTGTAGCCGTCGCTCTTTGCAACTCGAGCCGCTTTTGCGAAACTCTCTGGCGTAGACAGAGGCCCCGAGTAGCCGTAAGAGCCAAGAAGCGGAATTGCTCGAACCTTGTCTCGAACTTTGCCGCCGAGAAGATCCCAAACCGGCGCACCGAAACGTTTGCCCTTGATGTCCCAAAGCGCCATGTCGATGGCGCTGAGAACGGCAGTTATCGCCGGACTTCGGAACGAGTATTTGCGGTAAGCAACGTTCCAAATTCGGTCGATATCCCTTGGGTCGAGCCCACGGATATCGTCCTCAATCCGGTGCGCAATTACTTCAGTCGCATCGGCGTAGCTCCAGAAATTACCTTCACCAACGCCATACGTACCGTCATCGCAGGTAACCCGAATGGTCAACCACTTCGATACCAACCAAGTCTCAATCTTCTCAATTTTCATTTTTTGCTCTAATTCAAACTCCCTCTTCTTGGGGAGAAGGAGGTAACGGTTCTCGCCCCTCTACTTATGCAGCCCATACAACGACGTATCCGTCACCGTTTCGATTAGTGACTGGATGTAGCCGTTTGCGTACGCCTTCGCACGATGACCCCAAGCGGTATCACCCTTCGTCATTGGCACGTGATCGTCCATGAAGAAGCCATCGAAACCGTTCTCGGCGTAGATGCGCATCACCTTGTACATATCGACGTGACCCTTGTTCACGAACGTTTCGTGGAACTTCGGAACCGTGCCTTCAACATTACGGAAGTGCACATAAAGCACCCGTTCACGTTTCACAAAATACTCGACCATGTCGTAGATGCTCTCGCCATTGTCCTGATCGGCACCTGCCATCTGCGAGAACGATCCCTGACATAGCAAAATCGAGTTGTAGGGCGAATCGACAATGTCGATCAGCCGCTTGTAACCCTCGAAGTTATGCAAAAGTTGAGGAACACCACCAACTTCAGGCATCGGCGGATCGACCGGGTGCAGACCCAGCTTCACGCCGTACTTTTCAGCAACAGGTGTTGCTTCCTTCACCCAAGTTTCGAGACACTCCCAAGCTCGATCTAGCGAAAGATCCCAGTCGATAACGCTCGGCCAGTTTTCTTCAGCAGCGTCGTAAGCCGTACCCAGCGCACCCCAACCAATATCGACGTGCCCCGTGCGGTAGAACCGTGGGTATCGCCAACTCATGGTGTACATCGGAATACCGGCATTACCGATGTTCTTGATGGTTTCGAGCATATTTGAGAGCTGCTCATCGAAGCGAGGACCACCAGCGATCAAGTGATGCCGCATGTCGATCGGAGTGTTTTCGATTGCAGTCAGCTTCAAGCCCCACTCGTCGATACCGTTCTTTAGGCCGACAAGGTCGGGCAACTCCCAGATGCCATTTCGAACTGGCACTGGTGGTGTGTTCAGCACAACGTCCTGCACACCAAGTTGAGCCATGAAGCGCAGTGCTTCTCGATTTGTGGAGCTATTGAGTCCCATTCCGATCCTCATTAGTTAGCTCCTTTCGTTACTTTGCTCATATCCAC
>JABIHL010000072.1 GCA_018649665.1 Chloroflexota bacterium
GCTCGGCCTGATCCATCCATCCTCCCCTTGCGATGTAGAGCCTAGGAGGGCCACCAGAACCGTAATCGAACATCGTTCGCTGATTTGGCACAGGTCGACTACCAAAGAAAAAATGAGCAATTAGATGACCGCGGATCTTTTCGTTTCTAGATGAGTATGATCGAAATCGGCCGTTGGGCTGGGCGATCACGGCCGAATCATAGAGTCGGTCAATAAGAACAACGTAGCCAATTAATCTGTGACAAAGCAAGCAGGCAACGGCGGCACACTCTTCCTCGAAACTAGTACTTCTTTCAAAGTCTGTTTCACCGAATGAAACTTGTGGAAGATCCCAGACTCGAATCAGACCAAGCTCTGTCCATGAGTCGAGATCACCGTAGGCTGAATAGATCTCCCGTTCAATTGACTTGTAGATGGTCCTCCGGCTCGTGGGTACTCGTTTGGCGACGGTGGTCATAGGACGTCCCGCAAGATACGAAATCAAAACCCGCCGGATTGAAGGAATGGTCTTCCTTCTTAGTTCATAGTCGATTCTTTCAGCAGGAGCGATGTGGAATTGAGAAAACCAAGGGAACTGGTGCACGGCCGTGGCGATGGCCCGGGAGTAGGAGTCCGGATCGTCGAGGGCGTCTGGTTCAGCCGCAAGATCGAGATAAATATGCTGAGCTCCAGGCTCTTTATGCCGGGAAAACGGACTATTCGAGGGTTGGTCGTCGATGATTTCTTCTTGATTACGTCGAAATAGCTTCATATATGACGTGCAGCTCCTGTTCGATCACTGTGTAAAGACGTGCAACACCTGTTCCCGGTCTGTGCAGATATTCCATTCGAATTCATAACTTCTTTTCCCAGCCAGGTAGGAACGGGACGTCAACGGCTACGAATATCGGTGCGTATCCTGCTGTGAGCAGTAACTCATCGACGACAAGGATGTCGGCTCCGAGTCGCATAAGCCCAGCAGCAATCTTTAGGACTGTCTTTCGGGAGGGGTGGAGTTTTTCTCCAGATGAGAGCCTATGGAGGTACGGCCGATCAACCTCCGCTAACTCGGCAAGTTGATACCCGGTGCATCCGAGAACATCCATAAGGCGCGTCAGTGCATCCGCAAAATCAGCTTCTGCGAGCCGCCAGATTCCCTGTTCTTCTACTTGGTCGAATACCATGGCATCTGGTGTACCAAACTCGAATTCATTGATTATCCGGATATACCGCAAGAAACCCGCAACATTCGAAGTGTCGAATCGAAAATAGGTGATCTAGTGACAAATAAGGGCCTGAGACGATGCCAACCGTAGACCAGTTCAGGTCAATTTTTCGCTTCAAGTGGCAAGGTCGTTCCGCTAAAGAAACGGCGACACGAACAGGAGTCTCTACGCGGACGGTTGAAACAGCGTTCCTGCTCGAGCGCGAGCTCGAAGGCGGACTCGATGTCACGATCGAGAATTCGAATACCGGATGGGCCAGAAGGACACTCGGCTCGGGAATTGAAGCTTTCGCGATTGAAAGGAAAGTGTTTTCCGATCGACGACCAGCACTCAAAAAATTGGCGAAGAGCCTTGCCCAACGATGTGTTGTCCTTCTTCCTCGAGAGATGTTTCTGGATGGTTCAGGATGGTCGAGTGGAGGACTAGTCAGCGTTGACGGTTTATCACCTAAGTACGTGTTTGAGGACTTACCTAGTTGGGACCACCTACTCGAAACGCTCGGAGATGAAGGTAGCGAAGCGATGGAGTTGCATCAGCAGGAAGTTGATGCCCTTCGAAGAGCGGCGATGACCCTGAGTCGCCAGTTGAGGGATCGCCTGCCGAAGGATCTAGCTGACGGGACTATCGTCGAATCCCCGGCGGTTGCAGTTGAGGCGGTGTTGCACTCGTTTTTGTCCTGGGTAGCTCGTTCACCTCAATCGACTTCGTACGAGAAATATCTTCAGGGATTGAAATCTGAGCGCGACAGTAAGGGAGTTACCGTGGCTCATGGCGCCTGGCGGTTCGATATGCGACTTGAGGGTAACGGATCTGTTCTAGACGCGAACCGGCTTATCACCGAGCTAAAGTATCCGATCCAATCGATAATGTCGTCGCCCGCACTTGCTCAGTTTAGGGCGGCCTACGGAAGTGCCAAGGGTACGGCTACCGAGTTGAATCAGTTGTTGCTACGAGTCGATATGTAGTCAGTCGCGGTCGTCGTATGCTTCTGGGCCAGACCACGTGACGAAGGGCGCTTTGGTTTGAGCTGGAGCCATGCGATTTTCAAGTGGCTCACCTGATGTGATCCGGTCCATGATCGACAATCCTCCGCTGTGACGTGCAGCATCTGCAGCTGCGAAATGGACGTACTTGTCTGTCATTTTGAAACTCGAGTGTCCTAGAAGCTGTTTGAGCGCGAGAGCGTTGCCACCTGCCAAAAGATATCGGGTGGAAAAGGTGTGTCTCAGAAGATGAGCATGAAGGCGCGGGATCCCGGTTCGAATCTTGAGTCGTGCAAAAAACAGCGAGAGCCCGTTGTTTGTGAGAGGTCCCCCGGTTCGAGAAACGAGAATTCGATCGTTCCCTGGCTTTCTGGAGTCGGATACCGACCTCAGGTATCTCACCAAGTGCTTCCTCGCCTGTAATCCGATCAGCACGATCCTCTCTTTTCGGCCTTTACCCATGACCTTGAGGTAGCCTGAGTTAAGGTCGAGGTTATCGAGGGAGGCCTCGACCATCTCCTTGAGACGTAGCCCGGTATCGAGCATCACGGTAATGATCGCCAGACTCCTTGGTTCGTTTTTAACGAGTATCAATATCCGCGCGATCTCGGCATCGGTTAGTACTATCACCTCTTTGTAGTCAGGGCGTGGTGGTCTGAGATTGTCGAGCAGTTTTTCACTTGTGTACTTTTCTTTCCATGCCCAGTTGAAAAAGGCACGAAGAGCCCGCACATGACCATTTATCGAAGATGACTGAAGCGGTTTACCGCCATGTCCACCGATCGAAAGACCTGCGACATGGCGGTAGAGCTGGGCGTTTTCGATCTCACCGATCAGAGTTCCTGGTGAAATACCGATGGGGGAATGCATGAGCGCCTTCATCACATACTTGTACCAATCGAGAGTTCGACTGCTCAAGCCCTCGGCCTGCCTGAACAAAATAAATACATCGAAGGCGTCACGAAGGGTATTTCCAGATACGTTCATCGTTTCGTCTTTCCTCCTTTAACAAATGATGCGTTGGTCTTATGGTGCTTCCTCGATTCGTTTCCGGTAAGTGCCCGCCGGACAACGGAAGATTTCGTGTAACCCGAGAGGATGGATCCAAGTAGTTCGGCCTCGTCGATGATCGAGTGTTCACGCAGGATGTCCCGATCGGTCGCTTCAGCGGTGGAGACGTACTCTGCAACCATTCTTAACGATGAATGGCCGAGCAATATGCGAAGGGTGAACGGACTACCTCCTCGCTGTAAGAATCGTGTTGCGAAGGTGTGTCTCGTGAGGTGCGCATTGATTCTTTTTATCCCTGTAGGTCTTTTGAGCCAGTTGTAGAGACCTGTGACGGCTTGCTCGGTAATTTCGGTTCCATCGAAATGTAAAAACAGGTGATCACTTCCTCGCCCGGGCCTCGTAGAGGAAGAGTGTCCGGCATAGAGGGCGAGTAGTTCTGCTGTCCTCACGCCGTAGCCAACGAGTCGTTCTTTTTTCTTCCCGAACGCGTGTACTGTTCGTTCGTTGAAATCCACATC
The DNA here is from genome assembly GCA_018649665.1 of Chloroflexota bacterium. Lineage (GTDB taxonomy): Bacteria > Chloroflexota > Dehalococcoidia > Lucifugimonadales > Lucifugimonadaceae > Lucifugimonas. The sequence goes on from JABIHL010000072.1 coordinate 3,718, forward strand.
GGTTTTCTTTAGCCTCGCGACTTCGCTACGCCTGAGTCCGGTATCGAGCATCAGCGCGAATATCGCAGCGTTACGGAGTTTCATCCTAGATCGCCCATGAATTTCTTCGAACACACGTCTGATTTCTAGGTCTGTTAGCGGGACGATTCGTTTAAGGTCAGGGCGTGGAGAGAGAAGTCCTCTGAGGATGTAGGTGTCGGTGTGACCGTTCGCGTACAGCCACTTGAAGAATCCTTTTATTTGCCGAACCGTCATCACCCTGACGCTCATCTTGTACTCGCGTCCCACGATTTCAGGATCGTAGCGACGCTGTATGTATGTCGCGACTCCTCGTCTCGTGAGTTCAGAGACCAAGGTGTTGGAACTGAGCCCAAACCTTTCGTCGGTGAGTGGGTCAAGATCCCGGTGCATATTCTTGATGGAGCGGGGTCTGAGCCCTCTTGTGAGCGTATCTTCGAAGAAATCGTCGATCGCTTGTGCGAGGGTGATGTTCCGTTGTCCGGCACCTGAGGAAGCTGGTCGTTGGGAATCTGGGAATTGGTGAGTAAAGTAGTCGTGGCGCATTGAAGTTGTTCCTTTTTGAGATAGAACTGCCTTCAAAACGTTGTCTGTGGGAAGTGACTTGTTGGAAGAGATTGGCTACTGGCTCGGGGTGACCGTTTCCCACGTCCCAAATTAATTGCATCTTCGATGTGGGGTGTCGTTAGACTTTGGGTTGCAATAAGTGCGGCCGGCGTTATTGGTCGATTACGATCCCTACACCTACTTAGCACGCCAAGTTAGATCGTCGAAAGAAATTGACACAAGCCAGAGCAGAACAAGATGGACGAGAGCAGACGGTACAGCTGCTCGAAATCTCTATGGTCAGAATACTGCTCGTTTCGCTTTTTCTGATCCCGCTGATATTCCCCGTTTTGCAGACAGGCCATCCTTTTGGCGAATTGAAGACAGTTGTTCTTCATATCGGCATGTCGCTTGTAGCGATGTTGTGGCTATGGCAGAAGGTGATTCAACTTAAGAACGATCGAGAGTCAGACCGACCGCAACAAGGCTTCAACATTCTCGAGTGGATCGGACGTTCTCCGGCGAGATGGACTGTCGCTGCTTTGGTGGCGATGTGGTTGGCGCAGCTAATTTCAACGCTGCTTTCACCATTGCCGGTTATTAGCTTGTTTGGCGGTAACGAAAACTTCTCCGGAGGAAATTTATACGATTCGTTTGGCCTACTGATGGTCTTTCTCGTAGTCGCATTCAAATTTCGTTCTCGAGAGCGCCTTGAGCAACTTGCATGGGTGCTAATTGTGACTGCCTCCGTTTCCGCACTATATGGGGTCGCACAGCATTTCGGTTGGGACCCGTTGGGTAGTCGAAGTTCAATCAGAGTAGCGAGTAGTTTTGGGAATACGCTGAATTTCAGTGCGTATCTGGGAATGGCAATCCCGATCACGATTGCCATGGCGCTGAAGAATCCGATAACTAATCGTAGATTTGAAATTATGCTTGCGACGGCGCTAGCCCTGCAATTCGCAGGTATGTGGTTTTCAGAATCGCGAGGACCTATTGTTGGCGGAGCTGTTGCGCTTGCCATTCTGTTTTTTGGTCTCGGCGTTGTTCGATCGAGATCGGACTTGGTTCGTGCGCTGGTCGTAACTGGGGCAGGGCTGTTTATCGCTCTCATCATCGTTGTGCTACCGGCACCAGATAGCTCCAATGGTCTAGGGAGCACACTCAGTATTGGATCAGAAATAACGAACTTAGGAACCGATGCAACTTCATCTGATGGTGGCGGTGGTTTAATCGGGCGGATGCAGAACTGGAGCAACACGCTTCAACTGGTCGATAGTTGGGAAGTTCCACAAGAAGAGTCGGGCTTGAAAAAAGTATTTCGCCCATTATTCGGGCTAGGTCCCGAGATGTTCGCATATTCCTATCGTCTGGTTGGCGATCCGCACCCTGATCAACATTTCACTGCACACCCACACAACTATTTATTGTGGGTGTTGATTGGTCAGGGCTTTATAGGGTTTGGGTTATTCATCTCCTCGATTCTGTTTGTTCTTTGGTCGATTTGGAAGTCATTTGGTCAAATGCGATCTCGGGTAGGCAAGTTTTCTGGCATCGATTGGATGTTGATGGCATTTTCAGCAGGGTTGATCGGGAAGCTTATTGAGACTCAAGTTGGAGTTGCAAGAATTTCCGATTTGGCGATGACTTTTGCCCTTGTTGGTGTGGTGATCGCCGTATCGGAAATGATCAGGACCGAGACAGCCACCGATGATTCACGTGATCAGAACTCAAGTGCGAAGTTAGCGATTCCGGCTCAAGCCGTAATGCCAATGTTTCTCGTCGGCGCGTTGGCGGCGACCGTGATTGCTAGTTGGTTGATTGTTGGCTGGGATCTGAGACGTCTTTCAGCGAGTCTTGAAATTACGTTCGCAGACCGAGGAAGTGATGGACGGATCGCTCACGAGGGGCTGGTGAGTGCACAGGAACGAGCTCCTGAACGCAGAATTTTGACGTTGGAGCTGGCCGATGCTCATTTTATTTCAGCTAAGAGTGCATGGCAGGAAGACCGTACAGAAGACGCACTCGATCATGCGCTTGTCGCCTTCGAACTTCTACGTGAATTTGAAAAGCGAGATCCGTATGAGAGGAATACTCAGCTAGCTTTAGCGAAAACGACGTCGACACTAGTCGATTGGGGTTTTGCTGAGTACACCGATGAAATGCGGGACAGGTACTTGAGACTGGCGGAGTTGTTCCCAACATATCCATCGCTTGTCTCGACGTCGGCGACGGCTCTAGCAAAGGCTGGCGATAACGCTATGGCTATCGAGTTGGCTGAACGCGCAATCGCCACTGAGGGGGATACAAAGCCGTGGCCAGTGGCTTGGTATGCGAAGGGTGCCGCTCTGATTAATCTTGGTGAGTTCGATCAGGCGATAGCTGCGTTTGATACTGCGATTGAGAAGGAACCTGAGAGC
>JABIHL010000073.1 GCA_018649665.1 Chloroflexota bacterium
TAGGGCAAGTCCTATTTCATCCCCGAGTTCTTCTTTCATAGCAATCACTGAATCAACCGTGATGTTGAACCCTTTTTCGGTCATCACGCCACGGTTGCCATATTTTTCGTCAGGTATGTAGTCACCGTAGTGGAAATCAGGCATGTCTTTCAGCGTGGGCGATCCATGAAAAGCAACGCCCTGTTTGATGATCGAGAAGTTCTGGGGAAGTTCTTTCATCGCCTTCACGTTGGCGGCGAAATCTTCGGGTTGGTAACCGGCTACCGGTTCGCGATATCCGCCGTTGTAGACCTGCACTTTGTCTCGAATTTTACCGCCCATCAGCTTGTAGATGGGTGCGCCTAGCGCTTTTCCTGCGATGTCCCATAGGGCGATTTCAATTGCGCTAACACCCGATCCCCACGGCTTGAATCCACCAGTGCGTCGAATCCTGAGCAGCACTCGCTCCACGTCGGTCGGATCGAGTCCTACGATCATGTTCCTGTAGTACTCGATCTGCGGACCGAAGAACGGCTCGTTACGTGATCGCTCGGCGCCACCGATTCCGTCGATTCCCTCGTCGGTAGTAATCCGAATAACAGGATTGTCACCGATTACGGCGTACTTGATATCAGTGATCTTCATTTCAACTCAACTCCGAGTTCCTAGCCAACGTGGTTATTTTCTGCCGCGGCATTCTACGCTCGAATCATTCGAGAGGTTCGATTATTTTCAAATGATTCGAGCGTGGCTACGGTCTAGTCGCCGAAGAATCCGGCGTCTTCATCTCGGAGGTACTTCTTGGCCTCTTCTGGGATGAAGGTGATTCCAAGACCGGGCTTGTCGTTCACAGCGATGTGGCTATTCTCGACCCCATAACTATCGAGACCATCGAGAATGTCGTACCACCAACTCGGTTCGGCAGTCGGCAACTCGAACGCAATGTAGTTCTCTGGAAGAACTGCTGCGAGATGTACGTGAGCAGCAAGTCCGATCGCACCATCAACCGTTCCGTGCGGTGCGAACAGGATGCCGTGAAGATCAGCGTATTCGGCGATGAACTTCATCTCTTGTAGTCCGCCGACATCGGCTGGATCTGGACCCAGAACGTTCACAGCGTTTCGTTCGATCAGTTCAACGAAGTTCTGTCGCAAGTAAATCTGCTCGCCGGTGTGAATCGGAGTCGATGTGTAAGGCGTGACCTGCGTGTAGAGATCGGCGAGAACGTACGGCGTGTAGTCGCCCGTCAGCATGTCTTCGAGCCACATCACGTTCATACCCTCGACCGCTTTCGCAAGCTTCAAGGCGTCGACAACGGTGAATCCTGGTCCACAATCCAGGGCAAGTCCCACATCATCGCCCAGCACATCGGCCATGGCCTCGATGCACTTGATCATGTGGTTGAAGCCTTTGGGAGTCATCAGACCACGATTGGGATGTCGTCCACCTAGACCGGTCGAAGGAGTTCCGTAGTAGAAATCTTTGACGTCAGTCGCCATATTGCCGTGGAAGGCGATTCCTTGCTTGATGATGGAGAAATTCTCTGGCGAATCCTTCATCTTCTGCATGATGTCGGCGTAGTGCTCAGGTTCTGTGCCCTGAAGCTTGAACCGAACGTTTCCGTTGTAAACCTGAACCTTGTCTCGAATCTTGCCGCCGAGCAGCTTGTAGATAGGAAGATTCGCTGCTTTGCCCGCGATGTCCCAAAGTGCAAATTCGATCGCACTTACGGCAGCGCCCCACGGCTTGAATGAACCCATTCGGCGAATTCCGAGCATTACCCGCTCGACGTCCGTTGGATCCTTACCAATGACCATGTCTCGGTAGAACTCGATCATGGGTTTGAGATAAGGCTTGGCGAGTTCGGCGGCACCAATACCGTCGATGCCTTCGTCAGTAGTGACGCGCACCACCGGGTGTCCCCCGATTATTGCGACTTTCAGGTCGGTAATTTTCATTTCAGCTCCGTGCCACGGTGTGGCGTTTTCTTGATAGCGGCGAATTTCTTCGCCTGAGTCAAAGTTGGTTTACTTGGTAAATAGTGATGTCTTGGAGACGGCTGAACTTAGTTGTCGAAGAAGTCGGCGTCTTCTTCACGTAGGTACTTTTTCGCTTCTTCTGGGATGAACGTGAGTCCGAGCCCTGGCGTGCTAGGCACATCGATGTGGCTGTCGGTTACAGCGAACTGGTCGCCACCTTCCATGATGTCGAGCCACCATTCGGGCTTGGCTTGTGGAAGTTCGAACGCAATGTAGTTCTCGGGAAGCACCGCTGCTAGATGAGTCTGTGCTGCAAGCCCGATAAGTCCGTCGAACGTGCCGTGTGGTGCAAAGAGTATTCCGTGGAGATCTGCGTACTCAGCGATGAACTTCATCTCGGCGATACCACCAACGTCGGCGACGTCGGGTCCGAGAACATTCACTGCATTTCGTTCGATTAGCTCTACGAAATTCTGGCGAAGGTATATCTGCTCGCCAGTGTGGATTGGAGTGCTCGTGTATGGCGTAATTTGCGTGTACAGATCGGCGAGAACGAACGGTGAGTAGTCGCCTGTCACCATGTCTTCTAGCCACATGATGTTCGAACCTTCAAGTTCTTTTGCCAGCTTCAAAGCATCGGGAACGGTCATGCCGGGACCGCAGTCGAGTGCAAGCCCTACATCATCACCGAGCACATCAAGCATCGCCTCTACAACCGAAACGAGGTACTTGAAACCCTTGCCTGTAATTGTTCCTCGGTTCGGGTAACGATTAGTCGTTACTGGTGTGCCGTAGTAGAAGCCTTCTCGGTTCTGCATACCGCCGTGGAACGAGACAGCCTGTTTGATGATTGAGAAGTTGTAAGGGTGATCCTTCATCTTCTGCATGTTTATGGCGAAATCTTCTGGCTCTCTTCCGTCGCCCTCCATCTCGTAGCGCACGTTGCCGTTGTAGACCTGAACCTTGTCGCGAATCTTGCCACCGAGCAGTTTGTAGGTTGGAACACCGGCTGCTTTGCCTGCTATGTCCCAAAGCGCCATTTCTATCGCACTGACCGCTGTGCCCCAAGGCTTGAACGACCCCATGCGACGAATACCGAGCATGACCCGTTCGACATCCGTTGGGTCTTTGCCAACAATCATGTCTCGGTAGAACTCGACCATCGGCTTGAGGTAAGGCTTGGCGGTTTCACCAGCCCCGACACCGTCGATGCCCTCGTCGGTCGTGACTCGGACAACGGGTGCATTGCCGATGATGGCGACTTTCAGGTCAGTGATCTTCATTATCTAGCTCCGGGTAAGAATCTCTAGCGGCGATGTTGGCTGAAAAATACGACCGAAATTCTATGCCCGGATCATGACGAACGGACTGTAATTCGCATGAATATCGTTGAAATGATTGTTTTGGTGCAAATTCCGCTAAATATCCGGGAACCTTTTCCAAGAACCCGTGTCTTGTACTTGTGAGGCCGATGAAAGCACGGGAGTATTTCGTTTAACGCCCTTGATCGGGTTTCGATTGTGAGGACTTCGGAATAAGATTTGTCGCATTGAAATCGATCTGCTGCCTCAATGGCAACCCAACGGAGACAAAATGCGAGTAGCGACTTGGCGTGGTGGTACAGAAATAACAATTGACGAAGTTCCGACTCCGAAGGCGGGTCCGAGCGAGTTGGTGATGAAGGTTCTTTCATCGGGAATTTGCGGAACTGACATTCACAAGACTCAGGGTTTATTTCCTGCTACGCCGCCCGACATTCTCGGTCACGAGTTCGTTGGTCCTGTTATTGAAGTCGGAGAAGGCGTCGATGAGTCGCTTATGGGCAAGATCATCGGCTGTACTCTGAATCCTGCATGTGGTGAATGTCAGGGCTGTCTCACATGGTCGGCAATGCACTGCGAGCGAAACAAGCGCTACTCAGGCGGATTCGCCGAGTACGTTCTTGTTGATCACCGACAGGCGCACATCGTTCCTGACGGACTCGACCACGAAACTGCCTCGATGGCAGAACCGTTGGCATGTGTTATCTCGACTTTGAACATGATCGATGTCGAAGATGGCTGCGATGCGCTTGTGGTCGGTGGAGGGCTGCTGGGATTGCTGACAGTTGGAATGCTCAAGCTGCGCGGCGCAAAGAACATCATCCTCTCTGAACCAAACGCACAGCGGCTCGGGATGGGCAAGCAATTTGGCGCAACTCATCTGAATGACCCAACTAAAGACGATCTCGCCGAACTGGTGAAAGAAGTCACCGGCGGCTACGGCGTGAAGATCGGTGCTGAGGCAGTTGGAGTACCGGCATTAGTAGCCAATGTTTCGAAGCTGATCCGACCCCGTGGGAATCTGGTCTTGGTTGGCGTGTCGCCACAAGGTTCAGCGTTGCCGGTCGATCTTTACGATCTGCACTACAAAGAGATCACCATGAGCGGTGCGTTCGGTGCAGGTGACGCCTTTGGTGAAGCTCTTGAAACGCTGTCAAAGTTGAATCTTGAAGGTGTCGTGAGTGGGCGATTCCCTCTAGAAGAAACGTCGAAGGCGTTGGAGATATCGGCAAAGGGCGGTGGTGTGAAGTACATGATCGCCCCACACGACTAATCGCAATATAGATCACTTAATGCTGGCACACCGACCAATACAGCGGTAGTCTGCGTTCGCTTGCAACATTCAGAAAATAAATTCGCACCATCGGTGCTGCGGTAGAGGTAATACATGGCAAAGCTCTCGGGTGGAGAAGCCCTCATCAAATCTTTGGTTCGTGAGGGAGTCGAAGTCATTTTCGGTCTGCCAGGAGTTCAGATGTACGGCATAGTCGCTGCATTGCGAGATGAACCGAGCATCAAGTTCGTTGTTACTCGAAACGAAACATCTACTACCTACATGGCAGATGGCTACGCTCGAACCACAGGCAGAGCCGGTGTTGCGATGGTTGTGCCAGGACCCGGAATCTACAACGCTGGTGGTGGACTTTCAACCGCCTTTTCACGATCGTCTCCGGTTGTGTTGATTGCGGGCCAGATTCCTCGAGACGGTATTGGCAAGAATTTTGGTGGACTTCATGAAGTGAATGACCAGAAGGAAATCACTAATCCGGTAACCAAATGGCAGAAGCAGGTTCTTCGTCCCCACGAGGTTCCTGAAGGCATCCACGAAGCATTCAAACAGGCACAGTCGGATCGACCTTCGCCAGTTCACTTCGAACTTCCTCCAGAGACTATGGTCGAACGGGAAGAAGTTGAACTTCTAGAGCCTGCAAAGATCGAACGTAAAGTTCCTGTCGACTCGATTATCGAACAGGCTGCAAAGGAAATCGCAGCCGCTCGTAAGCCGGTTATTTACGCAGGTGGCGGTATCGCTCGATCTGACGCCGAAGCCGAACTCGTAGCGTTCGCAGAAGCTCATCAGATTGCTGTGTTAACTTCCGCAGGCGGTAAAGGAACGATGTCGGAGCGACACACTCTGGCCCTAGGTGGATCGCTCGGACCAACGGGGCAACTGAAGGACTACATCGAGGATGCTGATGTTGTTATCGGTATCGGAACTCGGTTCTCGATGCGTAATCAGGCAGCAGCCGAAGCTCGACTTATACATGTTGATGTCGACCCTGAAATGATCGGTCACGTGCACCAGAACTCTCTTGGTGTAATCGGCGATGTGAAGGTGTCGCTGCCGAAACTCAGTACTGCGATAACTGCCGCCGGTGGCGGAAAGTGGAACTCACCAGCTGCGGAAGTTGCCAAAATTCAAGAGAATCTCACTAACAGCGATGAAGAGATCAACCAGCCGCAAGAGGACTACCTTCGAGCGTTACAAGAGGGTGCTCCCGACGATGCGATCATGATCTTCGGCATGACTCAGCTTGGCTACTACTCACGTCCTCGCTGGATCACTGAGAACCCGAAGTCGTACATCGATTCTGGGTACTCGGGAAACCTCGGATTTGCGTTCCCGACTGCATTGGGAGCCAAGGTCGGAAACCCCGACAAGCCGGTTATTTGTGTTTCAGGTGATGGTGGATTCATGTACAACTCATCGGAGATTTCGACGGCTGTGAAGTACGGAATCAACCTTGTAACCGTGATCTACAACGATGGTCACTACGGGAACGTGGCTCGTGACATGGACGACGACTTTGGTGGCACATACGAGACAGATTTTGTGAACCCCGACTTCGTAAAACTTGCCGAAGCCTACGGCGCTGTTGGTATCCGGGCTGAAGGTCCGCTCGACGTGAAGAACGTACTGCCTAAGGCGCTAGCGATGAACAAGCCAGTATTCATCGACGTACCAGTCTCACGAGTACCACGACCGAAGCAGTGGTCAGCCCGTGCTCCATGGACAACCCCGCAGGATGGCCTGTTGGATTAGGTTTGTTATCAATATGGATGAGCTAACTTCGAACGTACTTGATTGGCTAAACAAGTCTGGATTTCCCACGGAATACAGGGTTGCCCAAACGTTGATTAACAATTCATTTATCACGCGGCAAGGCGATATTTATGAAGATTTAGAGTCAGGATCTAAGCGGGAAATCGACATCGTCGGCACGCGGTTGTTCAATGCGTCAGAAAATTCGTTGCTGTCGTTGACACTTGTCGTTGAATGTAAATCGTCCGCAGATAAACCTTGGGTACTGTTTCAATCGCCAAAATCAGACTCTGATTTTTCTGATGTATTTCATAACATATTCTGGCAACAGACCTCAGGCTCTGATTCGGCGATTCGGTTCCTCAATGATGTAAAGGAGAAAATCCTTAAAGTCGAAGGACGCAATTCTTCCAAGATCTACTCGGAAGTACCACATGCTTTTTCAGTGGTACAGGGGCTGAGAAAACCAAAAACTCCAGACGCATCATACGCGGCGAGTACAGGAGTTACTAAAGCGGCCGTTTCGCAGCGCCTCAGAGCAAATGGTTACTCAGAATATGAATCCCCACACGTGGAGTTTATTTGGCCACTAATCGTGTTGGATGCGCCATTGTTTGTCGCTACACCAGACGATTCAGGCGAATTTGAGCTGACGCGATGCGACAACGCTGTTTTGGAGTGGCAAAGCACCGTTGGAGAAGTTGACAGAATCGACATCAGAATTGTCACGCCCGAGGGTCTGCCAGAATTTCTTTATTGGGCCATCGGAGCATTGAATACGGTTGTTGAACACGCAGGCAGCGAATTGGACTCGATGTTCAACGAATGGAAGTAGCCTACCGCAGGTCCGATTTCTATTCACTTGACCCCGCCCTCGTGCGGCCTGAGGGCTGCTTCTATTGCGAAGTTGGCTGGGGTTGGGATGCCTAGTTCTTTGCCCATTTCGACTACTCGGGCGTTGAGGAGTCCGATTTCGATGGGATTGCCAGCGATTAGATCGTGTCCCATTGAACCGATGATGAACGGCTCGCGACCCTGCGTCGTCTTCAGCGTTGTGTCCACAAGTTCCTGCGTAATCTCTATGCCTTTTGCTCTTGCGATCGCTGCGACTTCAGAAAGCACCTGACGATACATTTCGGTCGTCGTTTCCTGAGCGAATATGTCGCCAATCGGCTTGCGAGTTAGAGCTGTCATTCCACTCAGAGCGCAGATGAAAGTGAACTTCATCCACAGCGCCATTTCGATATTGTCGTGTGCTTCAGCAGCTAGCCCGGCAGCGACGCAGCGTTCAACGAGTGCAGTTACTCGTTCCGAGGTCGTGCCTCCGGCGTGTTGCGAGGCGGCCATATCGCCAATGACCAGCGAACCGGGACCACCAGCTTGCTTCACGACTCCCGGCTCCGATATCAATGCTGAAACAGTAGCTGTACATCCGAGAACATGCTCGGCTCCGAACACCTTACTTAGGAGAGGTTCGCTGTCGATACCGTTCTGCATCGAAATAATAAGCGTGCCTTCGCCGACCATTCCGCCGGAAGCCATTGCTTCGATAGCGGCATCAGTACCCCAGCTCTTCACGGCGAATATCACCAGATCGACTCTGTCTACGGTCGACATATCGTCGGTCGCTGCACACTCGACTTCGAAATCGCCAAGTAGGACTGACTGCAACTGAAGTCCGTTCTTGTTGATGGCGTCCAAATGCGGTCCTCGGGCGATCATCGTCACCTGTGCTCCGGCTCTTGCTAGAGCTCCGCCGTAGTACGCACCGGTGCCGCCTGCACCCACAACTGCCACTCTGAAATCGTTATCGCTCAACTGCTTTTCTTTCTTTGTGCTGTCATGAAACGTCGATTCATTGATACTGGCGCCAATCTTAGGGTAGATAGGACGGCGAGTGAACAGCAATCGTCTATCATCTGGCGCATGCTGCAACTACTCATTCACAACGCCAAAATTATTGATGGCACAGGCTCCCCTTGGTTTAGGGGCGCTGTGCTGGTCGAAAACAACACGATATCGATCAAGCGTGGGGCGTTCGATCCTGCTGAATACGAGTCGGAACGTGTGATCGATGCTGAAGACAAAGTGGTCTGCCCTGGTTTTGTCGATCTTCACTCGCACGCCGGTCTCACAATTCTTGGCGAGCCACATCACGATCCAAAAGTACGACAAGGCGTCACCACCGAACTGGTGGGTATCGACGGTATCTCTCACGCTCCGTTCAAAACACGCGATGAGCTAGAACGATACATCTGGATGGATGCAGGTTTGAATTGGTATCCGCCTGATCCTGATTGGCTCACGACTCAAGAGTTGCTGAACAAATACGATGGCACTGTAGCTGTGAACATCGCATACATTCTGGGCAACTCGCCGGTCCGGATCTGGGCGACTGGTTGGGACGATCGACCTGCCACACAGCCCGAGATAGAGAACATGAAAGCCGTCATTCGCGAGTCGATGGAAGAGGGCGCATGGGGGATTTCGACCGGACTCGACTATCCGCCCGGTGCGTTTGCGTCCACGGAAGAATTGATTGCGATCTCGGAACAAGCCGCCGCTATGGGTGGTTTCTATCACACTCACGCACGCGCTTCGTTGAAGTCTCAAGGTACATACGCACCTTGGGAGGAGGCAGTCGAGATTGGTCGTAAGTCGGGCATACCGATTCACTTGACGCACTATCGACAACCGAAGCAGGGCGAAGGCTCGCATCACGATTATCTTGGCTTGGTCGAAGATGCTCGTGCAGAAGGTATCGACGTTACGTTCGATTGCTATACGTATCCGTATTCAGGAACCTCGGTAACGATTCAACTGCCGTTTTGGGCGAAAGATGGCGGTCCTGAGCGAACAATGGCTGCACTCGCTGATCCGGATGATCGAGCAAAGATGAAACGTGAGTTGAATTCACGCTCGGATATTCAGTCGATCTGGCGAGAACGTTGGTTGCACAATTTCAGGCAACCGCAAAATGAAAAATATGATGGCAAGTCGATCTTGAACATTTCCGAGATGAGGGAACAAGATCCCGCGGACGCTTTGTTCGATCTCCTATTGGAAGAACGTCTCGGCATTAGCGAGGTTGGAACGGGGACCAACACTCACACACTGCCAGCGTTTGTGTCGCATCCGTTTGGGATGATCGCTTCGGACGCTATTCTTTTTGGTGAATATCCGAATCCTCGAACTTACGGTTGTTTCCCGGTCGTTTTGGCTGAGTTCGTTCGAGCGGAAAAGCATCTCAAACTCCCAGAGGCGATTCGCAAAATGACATCGTTCCCGGCGCAGAGGCTCGGACTCACGGATCGGGGAGTACTTCGTGATGGTTTCAGAGCCGATATCGTAATATTCGATCCCGACACGGTACGAACGGATGCCACAAAGGATGACCCGAAACACTATCCGGTTGGAATCGATTACGTGATCGTTAATGGTGAAGTGGTCATCGAGAACGGAACAAATACAGGGGCTACCCCGGGTCGTGCGTTACGACGGGGGCACTAATTCCGGTTGAATTAGTCTTTACGATCTCTTGATGCTCTCAACTTGGACTGAACTGCCTTGTTCAACACAAGGTATTTTCGTGATTAACCACTACTATTGAATACATGTCGCAAGATAACGTCCGTAATTTCTGCATAATCGCCCATATCGATCACGGCAAGTCAACGCTTGCCGATCGCCTGATCGAACTCACTGGGGCCGTGTCAGAACGAAAAATGACCGCACAGCACCTCGATACGATGGAGCTGGAGCAGGAACGCGGCATCACTATCAAGGCGCAGGCAGTTCGCCTTCAGTATCAGGCAAATGACGGGGTTGAGTATCAGTTCAATCTGATCGACACTCCCGGTCACGTCGATTTCGCCTACGAGGTATCTCGGTCACTCGCCGCCTGTGAAGGCGCTGTGCTATTAGTCGACGCTACTCAGGGTATTCAAGCGCAGACGATTGCTAACGTCTATCTGGCGCTGGAAAACGATCTTGAGATCATCCCGGTCCTCAATAAACTCGATATGCCGGCTGCTCAGCCTGAACGGGTGATGACCGAGCTCGAACAAACATTCGGCTACGGTGAAGATGAAGTCCTGAAGATCTCGGCAAAAACCGGAGACGGTGTCGACAAGTTGCTAGAGCAGATCGTTAGCCAAATCGCTCCTCCGGTTGGTCGGGTTGACGATAAGTTCCGCGCACTAATATTTGACTCGAAATACGACCAATTCAAAGGTGTGATCGCCTATATTCGTGCGATGCACGGCTCGCTCAAATCTTCGGATCGCGTAAGGCTCATGGGCACTGGTGTTGAGGCAGAGGTTCTCGAAACGGGTTTCTTCAGTCCGGTCTTAGAAAAAACCAAGGGCCTTGAAACTGGTGAAGTCGGATACGTAGCTACCGGTCTAAAAGATGTGAAGGCCGTACGCGTTGGCGATACGATGACAGTGTCGACAGATCCTGCTGACGAACCTCTTCCGGGCTACGCTCCACAGAGTCCGATGGTGTTCACAGGGATATTCCCCACTGAGGGTGAAGACTACCCAGAACTACGTGATGCTCTCGATAAGTTACAGCTCAACGACGCCGCACTCGTGTTCGAGCCTGAATCATCGGCTGCTCTCGGCTTCGGCTTCCGCTGTGGCTTTTTAGGCTTACTGCACATGGACATCGTGCAGGAGCGACTAGAACGTGAGTATGGGCTTGGTCTGATCGCAACGGCACCGAGCGTGAGTTACGAAGTTCTGCTTAAGAGCGGTGATTCGATCACAATAGACAACCCGTCTAAACTCCCCGACCACAACCAGCTCGCCGACATTCTTGAACCATGGGTGAATATCACCATCGTGACGCCGGGACGCTACATTGGCAACATCATGGAATTGGTTACGACCAAGCGTGGTGAGTACAAGAAGATGGAGTATTTAGAACCGGCTTCGAATGATGCTGACGGGGGTACTATTCGTGATGCTCGGGTACTGCTCGAATACGATATTCCGCTCTCAGAAATCCTCGTTGATTTTCACGACAAGCTGAAGTCCGGTACTCAGGGCTACGCGTCGATGGACTATTCGAGGATTGACAACCGGTCGGCTGATCTAGTGAAGTTGGACGTTCTCGTAAACCACGAGCCGGTCGACGCACTTTCGATGATTACTCACCGAGACAATGCTGCTCCGTTTGGACGTGCCTTGACGTCGAAATTGAAAGACCTTATTCCTCGACAGATGTTCGCAGTGCCAATTCAGGCTGCTATCGGCGGCAAGATCGTCGCTCGTACCAACGTGAAAGCGCTCCGCAAGAACGTTTTGGCAAAGTGTTACGGAGGTGACATCACTCGTAAACGCAAGCTGCTTGAGCAGCAGAAAAAAGGCAAGAAACGTCGAATGAAGATGGTTGGTTCGATCGAAGTGCCACAAGAAGCGTTTATGGCAGTTCTGACTCTCGACTAATTGCGATAGTGTGCTCAGAATGACGGGCAGATCATGACCTCAAGCCCGACAAGTTCTACATTCTCTCGCCCGCGTGGTCCACTAGCCGCGTTCGCGTTCCCTAAGTTTCGACGTATCTGGTTGGCTTCAGTCATATTCTCTCTAGGTAACTGGGGAGAACGTCTGGCGACAGGCTGGGTTGTTCTCAACGAAACCGATGATGTCTTTCTCGCGGCCGCAACGTTCGCTGTACGCCAGGCACCGCAACTAATTTTTGCGCCGATCGGTGGAGCCGTCGCCGATAGATTCTCACGCGGGAAAATCGTGCTTGTAGTCGGCATTTACAAAGCGTTGATCCTCACAGCGCTGGCGATAATCGCTGCGAACGGCCTTGAACCGCTCTGGTTGGTGTTTGTAATACTTGGATTTTCGGGAGTAGGTCTTTCGTTCGAGTTGCCAGCGATACAGGGCATGGTCACAAGCTCGGTACCCAGAGCATTTCGGATGAACGCTGTGGCTGTGCAATCAACCGGAATGCGTGCCGTTGGGGCACTTGGAGCGTTGGCAGCCGGATTTGCAATCAGTTCGCTAGGCGTTCCGTTTACATTCTTGGCATCAGGAAGCACGTTTGTAGCCGGAGGAGTCCTCTCACTATTTGCGAATAGAGGACTTCAGACTCGATCACTAGTGAAAACAGAGTCAGTTGTGCGAGACGTTATTGACGGCCTGAAGTTGATGTCGACGTTACCCATCGTGAGAATGATTCTGATCACCGCTGTTTTGGTCGAGATATTTGGGTTCGCCTATGGCGCTGTCATGCCCGCAGTTGCGAAAAACGCGCTGAACGTCGATTCGGAGGGACTGGGCACTCTCACCATGATGGCGGGATTTGGATCGGTAATTGGATCGGTATTTTTGATGATTCTCGGCAATTATCGTCGTAAAGGCTTGTTGCTAATTGGTATTGCGATTACCTACGGAACGTTCTTGGCAACGTTCTCGGCACCCGGCTCATATGCAGCAGCGTTAGTGCTGATTATGGGAGTCGGAGCATCGGCGGCAGCGTTCGATGCGATGCAATGGACTCTGCTTCAACTGAACGTTCCAGATGAAATGCGCGGCCGAGCTGTTGGCGCTTGGGTGTTCGCTATCGGCTTCGGCTGGATCGGACATCTCGGCATGGGAGCGGTTGGAGAAGCAGTTGGCGTTCAAACGGCACTAGCCGGAGCCGGAATTTTCGTCGTGCTCACCGGTATTGCGGTGTACTTATTCTCGCCATCGATGAGACGAATCTAGCGTCTCTCTCGTTAGTCGGCGAGAGCCTGCTTCACGATTTCGGCTAATTCAGGATCCTGCTTAGCAACGTGAATAGCCGCCTGGAGCATTCCTCCGGGATTGCCCGTGTCGGCATGGAAGCCACTAATTTCTCTCGCATGAATCGGATTGTTTCCGAGTAACGACGCGATAGCGTCGGTTATCTGCACTTCGCCTCCGACACCTTCATGTTCCTCTGAGAGATAGTCGAATACTGCGTTGTCGAGTAGGTAACGGGCGACTATCGCGAGATTGCTCGGAGCGTCTTTTAGCGCAGGTTTCTCGACTAGAACATCGACTTTGTGAACACCGTCTCCAACAGATTTTCCGCCAATAACGCCTTTGGTGTGAATAATCTCGCCGGCCGTCTCGCTCACAGCGATTACCGAGCCACCGTGCTCTCGATACACCTGCATAAGTTGCTCGGTCGCGGAAACATCGTTGATGATGACATCGTCGGGGAAAATCGTTACGAACGGCTCTCCGTCGCAGAATTCACGTGCCTGCAGTATGGCGTGGCCCGGACCCTTTGGATCGTGCTGATAAACAGTCGTCACGTTCACAAGTGATGCGATCTCTATCTGCTTTTCTAATAGATCGTCACGTCCTCGTGACTTGAGCTCACGTTCAAGTACTTCCTGACTGCCGAAGTAATCTGCAACCGATTCCATGCCCGGCGACATAACGATGGCGATGTCGGTCACTCCAGCTTCGGCAGCTTCACGAACGGCGTATTCGATCACCGGAACGTTCAGTACGGGGAGCAGTGGCTTAGGCACTGTGCGGGTTGCAGGAAGGAACCGAGTACCAAGCCCACCAACGGGAATGACCGCTTTGGTTATAGCCGGGGGTTTGCTTGAAAGATTGGGCGACTGATTAGACATATTGGGATTCTATCGGGAATCGCAGCCGTTTTCGTGTTGCATTTCAGCGACTATTTGCCGGGTGGGTAGTACGATTAAGGTGATCGTGCTAGGTGGGGCGTTAGCGGTGCCCTGTACTCGTAATCCGCTTTAGCGAGACTGAATGCTCTGTCGAGATTGTTCGCATGTGGCCTCTGGTGTCAGTATTTAGATATTGAGAGCCTGGTCCTGCGCGGCGAGACCTCGTGAACTCCGTCAGGACCGGAAGGTAGCAGCGGTAAGCGATAAATCTCGGGTGCCGTGGGAATGCCGGGTTTGAGTCGATATTGGCACTTATGCTTCAAGCAGCAACCGACACGGAGATGCACGGTCATATTTTTCTTTCTGCACTGCACGCCACAAGATGTATCACCGATCACTCGATGATCGGTGGTAACAATCCCGGGTTGGAATAGCCTGTGTCTGCACAACGGCTGGGTCAGCATTTTCTCGAAGACACAGACGTAATTAACTCGATTATCGCCGCGGCTGATCTGAGCAGCGACGATACCGTTGTCGAGGTCGGACCGGGTCGAGGCGCACTCACCGGTCATCTTGTTGAGCAAGCTGGACGTGTACTTCTCTTAGAGTTCGACGAAGACCTTGCCGACCGGTTGGCCCAGAAGTACGAATCTAACGAAAACGTACGGGTGTTGAACGCAGATGCCAGAGATTTCGGATCAGATGTTGATCCGTGGACGCGCGAGGGTGACTACAAGGTAATTGCGAATCTTCCCTACTACGCTGCGAACCCGATTACTCGGAACTTCCTAGAATCGACACGCCAGCCGACCGCAATGGTCATCATGATCCAACGTGAGGTTGCCAACGACATGGCAGCGAAACCGGGCGACATGAGCCTGCTTTCATTAGCGATACAGATCTACGCGACGGCGGAGCACGTCGTTGACGCGCCACCCGAGTGTTTCAACCCGCCTCCAAAAGTTCACTCCACCGTCATCAAACTGACTCCGACGAATGAAACTCAGATCACTTTTGAGTCAGAGGATGATTTCTTTAAACTGGCGCGTAGCGGGTTTAAAAGTCCTCGTAAGCAACTTCACAATTCGCTGTCGGACGGTCTATTTATTCCTCTTGACGATGCACGGGAGCTAGTTGAGAAAACTGGATTCGAGTCTTCACGTCGTCCTTCTACTCTTTCACTTTCCGACTGGCAGATTCTCTACGATGTCTGGGTAGAAGCCGGACGACCGCTTCAAGTCAAAGGGTCGGTACGTCGAAAACGTCAAAACCGCCAGAACAATGCGCCGTAGTTCGAGAACGAACGAGCTTTTAGTGAGCAATCAGATTTCAATTACAGAAAAAGCATTCGCCAAGGTCAATCTCACTCTTGAGATTCTCGGGAGGCGCCGCGATGGCTTTCACAACCTGGCCTCAGTAATGCAGACCGTAGATCTGTTCGACACGATCGAATTCTCCGAGTCTGAAGAAGTAATCGTGACTTGCGATGATAAAGAAATCACCCCCGAGATAAATCTCGCATCCAAAGCAGCATCTGTACTTCAGCAGCAGGCTGGAATTGCAGATGGCGCGACGATTTCAATCAAGAAGAACATCCCGGTTTCGGCAGGTCTTGGTGGCGGATCGACCGATGCTGCAGCTGCTCTTAGAGGGCTTAACAAGCTTTGGAAGCTCGGCCTTTCTCTAGACGAACTCACCGAGATCGGGGCCGAAATCGGATCTGACGTACCGTTTATAGTGCGCGGTGGAACGTCGTTAGTTCAAGGTAGGGGAGAGGATGTGACTCCGATTACCCCCGCCGAAGTGCCGAAATTTCTGATTCTGACTCCTGAAGTTGATCTGGAAAATCCGACTGCGAAGACGGCGTCAGTTTTCTCTCATGTGAATGAATCGATGTTCACCCGAGGGAATCTCACTCACAAGCTCGCTGCCCGAATCCGAGCCGGTGGCGACTGCCCACCGGAGTTCTTCTTTAACCAGTTTGGAACTATCACCGAAGAGCTCTTCCCCGGCTGGAGCAACGATCGTGATCTGATTATGTCGTTTGGCGCTCGGGACGTGATGCTGTGTGGTGCTGGACCATCGATGTTTACGGTTCCGCCATCCAAAGAACTCGGCACAGCGTGGCATCTGTTGCTGTCGACCGTTCACCGCAAACGTTCGTTCTTGGTCGACCCTGCCCCGGCTATTTCTGATGGAACGGTAGCGTAGATGGAAGAGCCACTACGCACTGTAATCGCCGGCATGATCGGCGGAGCGCTGATGGGAATGATATTTGTCACCCATCTGGCGTTGTTGCTCGTCTACAACCCACCCAAGGCATTGGCGGAACGAGCTATCGAGTCGAGCGTGTCGAATCTGATCACGATTTCCGCGTTGGTCACGTTTTTGGGCTGGAACTTACTTGCCATCGTCATGGCGTTCGCCGCTCAGGCCACTCGATCTAGTGAAAGCACACAAATTTCGATTGCTCCTTCTCCGGTGTATCTATTCGTGGTCTTATTTGTAGTTCTGTTCATTTCGATTCCAGCATTTATATTCTTCAGAGATCGAAAACAGCACCTTCTGGGCGAAATATTGGTTTTCATCGGAATATTCGGATTTCTGATTCCAAATTTGGTTGTAGCTATACAACGTTCGCAGATATAACCAATTCTCACTGCCTATTGCGTTCTGATGGGGCTAAACTTGCCGGGCTTATTTGAGCGGTAGCGAACAACTGAAGCTGCCATGAAGTTTGGTTCACAAAGGTCTACTACGAAATGTCCATGCGATTCGCCAACCGGTTCGACGGTCAAGTTGCTCTACTCACCGGGTCCGCTGCTACCAATAAAGACGAGTTGATGGGGTTTGGGGGAGCTACAGTTTGGCGTTTTCTTGAAGAGGGCGGCAAAGGCGTTGTTATCACCGACGTTCAAGACGAGATCGGCGAGAAGTCGGCTCAGCAACTCCGTGATGCTGGACACGACGCTATCTACTTGCACCTTGATGTAACGGTAGAAGAAGAGTGGAAAACCGTGGTTGAGGCGACCATGGAGCACTTTGGGCGACTCGATATTTTGGTAAACATCGCCGGCATTCTTGATCCCAAGTCGATTCTCGAAATCGAGACAGCCGTGTGGAAGAAGACGATGGAAATAAGCACCGTCGGAATCTTCTTAGGCACTCGTGCTGTTGCGCCTTCAATGGAGAAGTCGGGCGGTGGATCGATCGTCAACCTAGCATCTATGGCTGCCAAACAGGGCTCAGGATCCTACGGATCGGCGTATTCGTTCTCACGAGGCGGGATGCACAACTTCACGATGTCGTCTGCGCTTCAGCTTTCGCAACTTGGTATTCGAGTCAACACGATCATGCCGGGTTGGGTGCACACTCCGTTCACTGACTATCTGTACAGCGACCCTGAGCAGAGCAAGTACCGAACTGACCGCGTTCCGCTGCGACGTTGGGGTAAGCCTGACGATATCGCAGGTGGCATATTGTTCTTAGCTTCAGAAGATGCGTCATACATGACCGGTGCCGAGCTTCTAATGGACGGCGGCGTGAGCGCAGGATCAGTACGTCCTGCGAACCCGAAGGCGTCTGAATAGCACTCGATTTATTCCGAAGAATCGTACTTATTCGTGGCGATACTTCGGAATATTCACGACTCGTGCTAATTAGTGCGTGTGAGTCGTGCCGTCGGCATGGGTGTGCGGCATCTTCTGTTCTACCGACCCGATGGCATCTGTAAATACTTTTCGGATAGTCGCATGCCTAGCCGCATCGGCACGAGTCGCAAGTGTGTCGAGCCATTCGACACCTCCCTGCATGGTCGTTATCAGGTACTCGCCCAGAGCAGCGTCGAACACGTCGGTCGCCCCAGCCTTCACGTAAACGGCCGAAGTATGTGCCGCAAAGTTGACCGGCCAAACGTGCCAAGCCACGTGATCACTAACCGCCCGAGCGGCAATCCAACCGCTTCCCGGTAGATCGAGTTGTTCCTCGATAACCAGCGTTTTGCTGCCTTCTCGTGAGATTGCCTGCGCGATAACTTTGCCATTGAAAACTATCTCTAGTTTGTTGATGGGCATAGCGCACGTCGCCGTGGCAGTCACCTGTACCGAACCGCCTGATTCAGGAAGGTTTAGTTCGTCACCGGGCCTAAGCCCTTCAACGGTGAAGTCCATGAGAGGACCGCTAGTCGTGTAAGTTCGACCTGCTCGAACTGCATCGCTCCACGAGTCGTGCGACAGCTCACGATCACCAATGTAAGCGTACGTACGCACTCCACCGACCGGCATTCCTGCCGACATTTTGTCGGTTCCGCCAACAGCAGGCACACGGTAGCCACAGCTCATTAAGCGGTACCACTCGTGAACGGCGAAAGTGTCCATGCTTGGAACGTGGAAGTCTCGGATTTCGAGACCATCGACCTTGCCGAGTACAACCTCGGCGATCACTTCAGAGTGCGGGAATGGGAAGTGAGGAACGATGGCGAGTCCGCCCTTTTCGTGCGCTTCGTCCGCCCATTCGCTCATCGCCCGAACTGTCGGATCACCGATGTAGCCCTCGGTAGGTCCGCTCGTCGACATAGGGAAGATAGGCGATCCGGTCGCTCCCATGAGACTGATGTGGCCCATGAAATGCTGCCGATTTTCGCTACCGACCCAGACGATTGTTTCTTCAGATGAAGAGCCGGAGACTTCGCCTGTGATATCACCTACGTTCGTGTACAGATCACCCCATTGAGCGGCGAGTAGATTGATGATGTTGATATCTTCCGCAGCGGCTTCGAGGTGTGCGGTTTCCGGAGTGAGAAAGTGAGTGTGAGTATCGGCGGTAACCCAACCTGACTTACGTAGATTCGAGTTTCGATCGATCGTTATCTCAAGCTCTCGCTGGCCCGATTTGATATTAATCTTTTGCCGGATAGGCTCGAATTCGAATCCTTTGGAGACTTCGACATAAACATCGCCAACCGGCAATTCACCTTGGAAAGTGCCATCGATGTAGGCGTACGGAGTGTCACCGAGGAGAAGGTCGGCGCCATAATCCTCGAACCAGTTGTCGTTCACTTCGTGGGTGTGACCGTATGGCGGGAAGTAACGACCGTCGGGCGAACGGAAATGAACACGAGCTGCGGTTGGCTTCCCGGTGCTGGAATCAATTATCTTTCCGTGCACCCACGTGCGTTCTGAAGTCAGAATTTTCGCACTGACATCGCCATTGGCGCTCTCTGCTTCCCCTTTGTTGAGTAGTTGGCGAACATCGATCTCGTTGCCGTCTACGGTCAACGTGGCGTCGGTGGATGCTGTTAGGTCGACCGATGCGACGGTAGTAGGCGAATCGTCAGACTCACCCCAACCTCGAACAGGGCTATCTAGCCACCCATCGCTATCGAAGTTTTGTATGTCTTGCTGACGTGCGATTACGCCTAAGTCGATTGAAACATCGATGTCATCAGCCGATTTGCCGCCACTTTCGATCTGAACAGATTCGAGCGGTTCGTGGCGAAGCGGGTTCTCGACTCCATCGAACATAGTGATACCGCCGATAGCGAATGTCGCTGCCCCGGTGGATTCGATCCGAACAGAAGCAACGGTTGCAGTCGAATCCGGGAGTTCGAGGGCATAGATCGTCCAAGAACCAGACGGGTTCGATCGGCCTGCCTTATCGGCACTGGCTGGCGTGCGACCCGATGCTGGAGGATCGCCAACCATTACGCCTGTTTGCCAGCGACCCCAAGCGTTGTCGGGGTAAGGGCCACGTTTGGGTAGGCTACTTATTCCCTGATGCTGGCGAGATGCGAATCCGCTCTGCATTCGAGTTTGCACTTGATTGATCTCAAAACGCCGTCGAATCGACTGCCGGTGCTCTGTTCCATTTTCGTAAACGATCACATAATCGGCGATGTGCTCTCCGGGCGCAGTAACCACAGGGTTTAGATAGTCGGATGACTGCCCGGCGACGGTCTTCGAAGCGTTCTCATCACAAAAATGAGCGAATGTCAGGTGGGAACCAGAGGATTCGACTTTGACTACGACTTCAGATTTTTCATTGAGAACGAGAAGCCCATTTTCGGCTGAACCGGTGTCACGAATATCGAACGGAACACCCCAGAACGTCTGGTTTCCAACCGGTAGCGTCGAAATCGCAGCCGCTGTCTTTTTACCCCAATACTTCGAGTCATTCGTTGAGCCATTGAGAGAGGCTGCAAGAGAAATTTGAGTGAACTTAGGCATTGGCTATGATCCGGTTTGCAGTGTGAATATCTAGTTAGATCGCATGATGCGCTAGACGGTTAAAGCAAACAAGCCCCGGATTACTCCGAGGCTTGTTGTGATTTCGTAAATTCGTCGTGCGGCTAGTTAGCTGCTTCGACCGCTGACTGCACGTCGGCGATTGTCGGTAGATCGGAAGGAACGTCCGAAAGCCATTTCCATGCGATCTTGCCGTCTGTGCCAATAACGAACACAGATCGTCGAGCAGTCGTGTAGCCGACCATTCCAGCGAAGTCAGGCCATACAACGTCGTAGTCGGCGATTGCGGTCTGCTTGAAGTCGCTGAGAATCGGGAACGGTAGGTTATTGGCGTCGCGGAACGCACCGTTCGCGAATCGCCCATCAATCGAAATGCCGAGAACTTCAGCATCAACTGACGTGAAGTCAGCGAGTGCGTCTCGGAATGAACAAAGTTCTTCAGCACAAACACCGCTGAATGCAGCAGGGAAGAAAGCAATGACTGTCTTCTTACCTGCCAGATTGCTCGAGTTGTACTCGTTGCCATCTGTATCCAATAGTGCGAACGCTGGTGCTTGTGATCCTACATCGCCAGACATATAAAACTCCTAATTAAGCGTAAAAACAAAAATAATTGGTTATCGAGAACGATTATGCCATCGGTTGGGCTAGATAGACATAGCTACCTTGATGACCCCATCCTGACGCAGACGGTACATCTCGAAGGCATCTTGCGCTTCCTCGAACGTTGTGTCGTGCGTTTTGAGTACACCGGGGTCGATCCAGCCGCGCTCTTTCAGCGCCACGATGTCTCTAATTTCCTGAATAGGCTCGTGAGTTGCGGCTATCACCGTCGCATTCATTTGAATGTTCTTGCCCATCCATTTCCGGTGATCGAAGGAAACCGTCGTTGGATCGACAAGACTGAACGAGATGATCTGACCTTCGTTTTTCACAAGATCAATCGCAATCCCAAGACCCTCCGGATTACCGCTAGCGTCGACGACAACGTCGTACATATCTCCACCGGTAATTTCGGTCGAAGCTTCAATTGTGTTTTCGTTCGAGGCGTTGATCGTATGAGTTGCGCCAAGCTCAGATGATTTTCGGCAGCGATATTCTTCAAGGTCGATTCCAACGATCTGTTGTGCACCTTGGCGTTCAGCGATCATTGTGAACGTGAGCCCAATGCCACCTTGACCGATCACAGCAATCTTTTTCCCCATAGGGTTGCCCCAGCGTCGGGCGGAGAAAAGCGCAGTTCCGGAGTGCTGACACATCACCCATTCTGAGAGATCACCCCATTCAGGAAGCTTGATCAATTTGTCGGCTGTTTGAACGACTTGTTCCTGCATTCCTGCTACATCACGAGGAATAACGATTACTCGCTGGCCCTCTTTGTAATCAGGGTCACGACTGTCGACAACGACACCAGCGCACTCGTGCATTGGCGCACCGGGTGCAAATGGATAATCCTCTTCAGGAAGATCAGCGTCGTATTCGAGGTAGATGTCACTTCCACAAATCGAAAGAGATTCGAGCTTCACTTGAACTTCGCCATTTTCGAGCGGACCCGGTTCGGGAACGTCGAGGAATTCGATTTTGCGACGGGCTACTACTCTGGCTGCTTTCAATTCATTCCTCTTGTCGTGTGCCAATGAATGGCTTCAGTATTTTGCTTCGCCGGCGAATTCTAACCCTGTTCGGCGTATACTCGGCGACCTCTGCAGTCCGAATTTTGTTCGGGAACAATCAGGATGACTATTTAGTTTGAAAATCTCACATATAGAAACCGTTCGAGTAAGTGATCCGGCCGATGTCATTTGGGTTCGGGTACATACCGACACTGGTTTGATAGGGCTTGGAGAGACTTGGTACGCCTCTAAGACCGTTGAATCGGCTGTGCACGACCACTTCGCTCCGTTGATCGTAGGGCGTGATCCGTTCGCCATCGAACGACACTGGTTGAACATGTTTCGTCTTTCCGATCATGCCGGATACGGTGGTGCCGAACTCAGGGCAATCTCAGCAATCGATATGGCGTTGTGGGATATAAAAGGGCAAGCCGCTGGGGTACCTGTCTACGAACTTCTCGGTGGAGCCGTTCGAAAGAAAATCCGTGTTTATGCCACAGGAGCTCCGTACCTCGGTGCCGGGGAACTAGCGAAAGAATTGATCGACGACGGAATTATCGCCATGAAGATGGGCCCGACCATTCCGGTTGCAACTCCAACTGAAGGGCAGTATTTGGCTCCAAAAGACCTAGATCATGTGCTGCAACCGTTTCGAGATGTACGTGATGCCGTTGGTGATGGGATAAAGATTGCCAATGACGGTCACGGCAAGTGGGCGCTTCCAGTCGCTATACAAATCGCTAAGGAAATGGAGCCGCTCGACATCATGTGGCAGGAAGATTTGATGCCGCTGTTGAACCCTGACGCACTACGCCAACTACAAGACGCTACCAGCACTCCAGTGTGTATTTCAGAGCGTCTTTTGACTCGATGGCAACTTCGAGAGTTCATCGAAAACGGATCTGCGCAGATCGTGATGCCTGACCTCATATGGACCGGTGGGATCAGCGAAACACATCGAATAGCGGTTATGGCATCGGCACACCAGGTTCCAGTGGCTCCTCACGATGCAACCGGACCTGTGAATATTTTTGCCTGCGCTCATATTTGCATGAACTCTCCGAACGCCATGCTCATGGAGCACGTACGACCGTATTTGTACGGCTGGTACGGAGAATTTGTCGATCCGTTGCCTCCTATCGAGCATGGTTGGCTCCATGCCCCACAAAATCCTGGCATTGGCACAAGGCTTCGCCCCGAAGTGTTCGATCACCCTGATGTACAACTTCGTGTCAGCGACGAATCAGTAATGATTGGCGGTATGAACGACGAAGGTTGGGAAGGCGGCCCTGTCTTCCCTGAAAAAATGTGGAAAGAGATGGAAGAAATTACCGACTTCCGAGCGCAAGGAACTCCGATATCTGAACGAGGGTTTTCTGACGAAGGAGACGAACAATGATCATCTCCAAAATTGAGACTATTCGAGTTGGACAATTACCTGATCTAATTTTCGTTCAAATTCACACCGATACTGGTCTGATTGGACTAGGTGAGACTTGGTACGGGGCTTCAACTGTTGAAGCGGCGATTCACGATCACTTTGGGCCTCTGCTGATAGGTCGTGATCCCGCTGAGATCGAGCGTCACTGGCAGACGATGTTCCGTCTTTCCGATCATGCCGGATACGGCGGCGCTGAGATGCGCGCTATATCTGCTATCGATGTCGCCCTTTGGGATATCAAGGGACAGGCGTTGCAGATGCCTATCTTTGAGATCCTTGGCGGAGGCACGAGACATCGAATCAAGGTCTACAACACGCTCGGTGTGTATGGAGATATCACCGATGGATACGACGTGTGGACCGACCCTATCGGAGTAGCGCAACGGCTTCTCGATCAGGGCATAACCGGAATGAAAATGTCGCCAACTGACTTCATTGCTCGCGAGTCCGATGGACAACTCCTTTTCAACGACGATCTCGATTGGGCACTACGACCTTTGCGGGAAATTCGCGACAAGCTCGGTATGGAAATCGAGGTAGCCAACGACGGTCATGCGAAGTGGAATCTTCCGAATGCTCTGAAGATCGTACGAGAAATGGAACCGCTTCGGCCAATGTGGCATGAAGAACTAATTTCACCACTGAACGAAGAAGCACACGTGCGTCTGCAAGCCGCAACAACGACTCCGATCGCAGCTGCAGAACGACTGATGACTCGCTACCAACATCGTAGATTCATCGAATCAGCGGCAGCGAGGATTAGCATGCCTGATCTCACTTGGACCGGTGGAATCTCGGAAGTGAAGAAGATTGCCATTCTTGCTTCGGTTCATCAAATGCCGATTGCACCTCACGATTGCGTTGGTCCTGTGAACATGTTTGCGTGTGCTCATATCGCTATGGCGACTCCGAACGTGATGATTATGGAGTACAACCGTGCAATGCATTTGGGTTGGTATCGAGACTTTATCGAACCCGATTTCGTTATTGAAGACGGATACCTTATGGCTCCAACCGAGCCTGGACTGGGTACTCATCTGAAGAAGTCGGTTAGAGACCGACCGGATGTAACTATCCGTACTAGCAACGAGAAGAGCGAACCGTGGTTGATGTCGCCAAAACGCTACACGTATCCGCCTCCTGAATTACAAGACGAATTCATCAATAGTTCGGAGCGTCGCAACGCAGGTTCCGAATCTGTCTACTACGATTAATATCGACCGAATATCCAATATGTAGTCCGACCGCTGGAACGAGAAAATATGCCGACAAATTCAAAAAGTAAGCGAATCATCTTCATTGGAGCCGGGGCGGTTGGCTCGTACTTGGGTGGATGGCTTTCGCATACAGGTCACGACGTGACGCTCGTCGATTTGTGGGATGAGCAAGTGGAAACGATTCGCGAGCATGGCCTTCAAGTCGATGGCCCGCACGATTCGTTTATCGCACGTCCGACCATGTACCACCTTCACGAAAACGAACTGCTAGCTCGTGAAGATAAATTCGATATCGGATTCGTCGCTGTGAAGGCGTACGACACTCTGTGGGCAGCCACATTTATCGACAAGTTTGTGAAGCCCGACGGATACATCGTTTCATCGCAGAACACGTGGACCGACCCAGCGATCGCAGCAGCGGTTGGGGCTGACCGGGCTGTTGGACTCGTAATGTCGAGCATATCCGTCGCCATGTGGGAGGCAGGGAAGGTCGAGCGACCCGGAGACACACGTCGGCGCGATCACGGTCATATCGTATTTCGGGCTGGTAATCACGATGGAAGCGACTCGCCGAGACTGCACGAACTAATCGAAATTCTTGATCCGATCGACGGTGGCAAGATCACTACGAATCTGTGGGGCGAACGCTGGGCAAAGCTTGGGCAGAACTCGATGGGGAATCCGGTATCTGCGTCGAGTGATATGGGTATGGCAGATCTGAATAAACACGCTCGCGGTCGGGAGCTACAGATTCGACTGGCTCAAGAAGTTGCTGCGGTTGGGATTGCGCTTGGTCACGATGTCGAAAACTTTGGCGGCAAAAAGGCTAGCGAATGGGCCGACGCCTCCAAGGGCGATGTGTACGAAGTTCTCGATGGCGAACTGGCTGCGAAATCGTCAGGAGCCAACTGGCGTCCATCGATGGCGCAGGACGTAGTCAAAGGGCGACCAACCGAGATTTACCAGATGAACGGATTCGTGTGTGAGCAGGGCGCTACTGTTGGAATCGCCACACCTGTTAATGCTGCGATGGCCGACGTTATTCGGGCAATCGATGCAAACGAACTGGAAGCTGGGTTCGAAAACGTTGAACGGGTGCTGAAGGCCTCCGGACACTAATTGCGGTGGATCGCTTCGACTTTCGAGGTTTAGGCGATATTCATCTGCCGGGATTCCGTTAGAGTCGATGCATTACTTTCAGCAGTGCGTACGCGCATCAACAGACCCTCGGAAAACGTAAATAATTGCCCGGCATTCACGAAGATATTCTTATAGCACTCGATTTGGAAACGACCGGAATCAACTCCAGCACCGACCACATCATTGAAGTTGGAGCGGTGAAGTTCAAAGGCGATGAGCAGGTCGACACGCTTAGCCTTTTGGTGAATCCCCAGAGGAAACTTTCGAGCTTCATCATCGGACTGACCGGGATTACGCAGAGCGATGTCGACTCTGCGCCTGACTGGGATGACGTGAAGGCGGAAGTCGCTGACTTCATATCGGGTGTACCGATCATCGGTCATAACGTCGGTTTCGATGCTTCATTCTTGCGTTCGCATGGCGTGAAACCAGACGGCCTATACGACACGATGTCGATGTCAGAAATCGCCTTGCCAGCCGGACCCGAATATAGTTTGGGTCGGCTATCGCAGAGGTTTGGGTTTATTCACGACAATCCGCACCGTGCATTGTCGGATGCACTCGCTACTCGGGACCTGTTCCTTCATTTGCTCGGAATTATCGAAGGCTTCGACCGTGCTGTAATCGCGCAAATCAAATTGCTTGGAGAAAAAGCGAATACTCCGCTAGGAGCACTGGCTGCGCGGATAATCGCCGGTGATGACTCGCCATTTCTACCGACCAGCGACAGCTTGACTGGTATCGACCCGAAAGAACTGGGATTACGCCTTCGTTCAGCTTCCAAAATACCGTCTGTCGAACCACATAAATACGACCAAGATGAAACGGATGCCCAAAAGGTTTCCGACGCGGTCGACGATATTTTTGGAATCGGCGGTTCATTAGAAAAGTCACTGCCGGGATTCGAATCGAGACCTGAGCAGGGCGAAATGGCAAAAGCTGTTTCGGATGCCATTGAATCTGGCGAACATCTGATCGTTGAAGCTGGCACGGGTGTCGGCAAGTCATTGGCGTATCTAGTGCCCTCGGTTCTCACTGCGATCAGGTCGGGCAAGAAAGTTGTTATCTCTACTAATACGATTAATCTGCAAGAACAGCTCATTGGTAAAGATGTTGCTATCACCTCGGCGGCTTTGTCGGAGTACGGCGAGGCTGCCGACAAAATGCGAGCTACGCAGTTGAAGGGACGAGCGAACTACGTTTGTTTCAAACGATGGCAAAATGCTGTTCTCACCACCGACCCCAACGATCTCGAATCGAAGCTGCTGTCTAAGTTGCTCGTGTGGATGCAAAAAACCGAGACCGGTGACCGAAGCGAACTGGCACTAGGACGACTCACATCTTTGTTCGGTCGTTTTTCTGCCCAAGGCGCAGTTATGTGCCCGTCGAACGAAGGACCTTGTTTCTTGCGTAAAGCTCGGAATCAAGCGAACGCTTCGAATGTAGTAATAATAAATCACGCACTTCTAATGTCGGATATTGCGATGGGCGGAGGATTACTCCCGGATCACGACGTATTGGTTGTGGATGAAGCTCATCATCTTGAATCGGCGGCGACGAATCATCTTGGATTTTCTGTCAACCAATTCCAACTTGAGAACGAGCTTCGTCAACTGACTGGTAACCGCGGCATTCTGGCAAAACTTGCTTCGTCGATTACCAAAGGGGTAGTGAACGCACTCGACGCCTCGACAAACGTTGCGGCACAAGCGACTGAAGCCGTAGAAGCGGCTGTTCAAAATTCGTCAATAATGTTCGATATGGCGGCGAAAATTGCTGCCGAAATGGCAACCGGCTCCCAACAGCAGCCAGAACTACGAATTACCGATTATGTTCGCCGCCAACCTTCTTGGAGTGATCTCGAGATTGCGTGGGAGAACGCCAATACTCGATTGCTGGAAGTATCGGCGTATCTAGCCGAACTGTGCGAACAAGCGTCAGCGACTAAGGACAGTTCAGCTGAAGGACTCGTTCTTGATGCCTACGCTGTGAAAGACACGATCGAATCGTCGGCTACCTCGCTTCGCGAAGCAATTCCTGAACCTCAAGACGACAGCGTTTATTGGCTGCGCGGTCAGTCAGGCAATCGCGGGACAAATATCAACGGCGCCCCGCTAGATGTTTCGAAAAAGCTGAACCAGGCTTTGTTCGAGGGCGACAAATCGGTGATTCTCACCGGCGCGACTATTGCCTACGAAAAGTCGTTCGAGCGCTACCGAAATTCGATTGGTCTAGAGACTGGCAACGATCTTGTGCTGGGATCTCCATACGATTACAAAAAGAACACGCTAATTGCAGTTCCTGAAGACATGCCATCCCCTGGTGAGCCTGGATTCGCGAATGCGACTGCCGATGTGTTGATCGACATTGCGCGCTCTAGTGCTGGTCGGGTGCTCGTATTGTTCACTTCGATATCGGCCCTTGATAACGCCAGAAAAGCAATCGCTTCGGTATTAGGCAAAGAAGGCATTCGAGTGATCGCTCAGGGGGCGGACGGCTCGCCTGCACGAATAATGCGAATGCTGGCCGAAGAAGGTCAGACTATCGCATTGGGAACAAGTAGCCTCTGGGAAGGTGTTGACCTTCAGGGAGCATCATTAGATGCGCTGGTGATGGCAAGATTGCCATTCCCAGTACCATCGGACCCGATCGTGGCGGCTCGTAGTGAGCTGTTCGAAGATGGGTTCAGTGAATACAGTATTCCTGAAGCAGTACAGCGATTCCGGCAGGGTTTTGGTCGCCTTATTCGGTCTCGCACCGACCGCGGCGTGTTTGTGATCCTCGACAATAGAATTGTGACCAAGCAATACGGTGTGAAATTCCAACGATCATTACCAAGATGTACTGTTCGTCGGGTTAGTACAGAGCGCTTATTTCCTTTATTGGAGAGCTGGCGCGATGGGACATTTGAGTGACGATAACTGACAACGCTTCGACAACTACGAACTCGGTGCAACTGCCCGTAGGCTACGTCGATATTTCGGCGACTCTCGACGGTGGTCAAGCTTTTCGATGGTGGCCGGAAGAATCAGGCGGATATCGAGGCGTTGTTGGGCGTCGTACAGTGAACGTCAGCGAGATCGACGGTGGAGTGGTCGTCACACCTCGTGATGGCAAAGGGGTCGAAGGACTTGAGCACACTATGCTCGAATATCTTGGTCACGATCAAGACATCGAAGGATTTCGTACCCGATTTGCCGATGACCCATGCTTAGGACCTGCACTGCGTGGTTATTCAGGTCTTCGAGTACTCCGCCAAGATCCGTGGGAAGCCTTATTTGGCTTCATCACCTCAAGTACATCGAATATTCCGAGAATCAAACTCAACGTTGGATCGGCAGCCGAACGGCTTGGGTACTCAGTAGGACCGGAAGCCAGAGACGTTACATTCCCCGAACCTGAAGTGGTAGCCGAAGCCGGTGAACAATTCCTGCGTGATCTGGGTTTTGGATTCCGAGCCAAATATATTGCACCGGCTGCAGAAGCCGTCGCATCGGGTCAGTTGCGGTTAGCCGATCTCAGAGAGGCATCATATTCGGATGCCCGAGAGGCGCTTGTTGCCCTTCACGGCGTTGGCGAGAAAGTAGCCGACTGCGTACTGGCGTTCTCGTTAGATAAGCCGGAGTCGTTCATTGTCGATCGACACATTCTGCGTGCATTGCACAAGTGGTACGACCTGCCTGAAAAGGCATCGCTGAGTTATGCCGCTGATTGGGCACGTGATTTCTTTGGAGAGCACTCAGCACTAGCGAATCAGTACATGTTCCATCGCGAGCGTCTTGCACGTCGTGCTTCGGAGTGGGGCGGCACACACGTCGAGCGTGCATTGCCTGAGGACGAGGTTTAGTTACTTCGTCAGGAAGCCGGGAAGTCGACTCTTTGCGAGATCGATCTCTTCTTGCTTAGTGCTGACTTTGCCGTCGAGTTTTGCCCTGCGCACAATGTCGATTAACTGACCGATTATTGGTCCTTGCGGGATACCGATCTCCAAAAGATCATCACCGGTGATTTCTGGCTTGATGAACCGGATTTTCTCAACGTATTCAACCAGCTTGTCGCGGCGAGGCAAAGGTGGTCCGGCAAGTATGTAGGCGCTGATCGAAGCTAGCGGAATCGCTCGTAGTAAATCCGAAACTTCACTTGGAGCGAGGTTTGGCTGATCCAAAACTGCCACATGCTTGGCAAGTTGTGCGTTACCTGTGATTGATTCACCCCATGCCGGGGGGGCGTCGAATCTTTGCACAACCTGTTTCGATTCGTCTTCGTTTAGGCCGAACGTAGTGATAGCCAAAAGATCGGGAAGTTCAGTTGAAGCCACTTCCTGTTCCGATTGATCGGATAACACCTGGAGAGCTTTGGTTCCGATTCGAAGCCCTGGGCTAATTGCGGCGAGTAGTCCGATTTCCTCGGACATTCGCAACATTTCGACTCGATTCGGTTCTGATAGCACTAGTTCAAATTCGTTCCGTACCCGCGTTCCGCTTAGCCGATCGATGTTTGGCAGAGATTTAGATATAAGTTCGTTCGTGCGGGAATCGAGGTTGAACCCAAGACGAACTGCGTATCGCACTGCTCGGAAAATTCGAGTGGGATCATCGACGAAACTAGCGTCGTGTAGCACTTTGATCCGCTTGCGCATCACATCGCCGAATCCGTTCTTTGGATCAACGAGAGTTCCCCAGTCAGATCCTGCCAACGAGATCGCCATCGCGTTTACCGTGAAGTCTCGTCGTTTCAGATCGTCATCTATCGACGAAACCGAGACATCAGGAAGTGCGGCTGAGTCGGCGTAGGATTCAGCTCGGGCTGTTACTACGTCGATCGATGAAACATCGGAAAATATTCCTGAAGTTCTGATTTTGAATGTAAGAAACTGCGATTCATCGGGCGTGGCAGCTCCGATTCGAGAAGCAAGCTCCTGAGAGAACGTTTTGGCATTACCGACCACAGATAGGTCAATATCGCCAGGCGTTCGGTCGAGGATCAGATCGCGAACGATTCCACCGACGACGTAAACGCCATCGACGCTGTCGAGTTCACTCGATATATCGCGACAGAGTTCGAACACGCGTCTGTATTCGGCAGAGGATTTTGATGTGAGAAGCTGGGAAAGGTTGGGCATTTACGCTGATTATGGTGCTTGATATCAAATACTAAGCGTTAAACCCAAATCTTTGCCTGAATGATTTGATGTAGCGTTGCTAGACTTTGTCGGAATGCGCGAGAGACTAGCGAAAGAATAGTTGTTAGCAATGTCAGAAAATACGACAGTCAAGATCGATGTATTCATCGACTACACCTGACCATGGGTTCGACAGGCCGGCATTTGGCTGGCCAGGGTGAAAGAAGAACTTGGGGATGACCTCGAGATCAACTGGCGAAGTTTTGCTTTGGAGCAGGTTAACTCCAAAGAAGGCGAAGACTGGAAAGCATGGGATCAGGGCGCCGACTACGTGAGTCGAGGTCTCTGGTCGCTCCGAGGCGGTATCGCTGCACGCGCACAGGGAACTGCAGCACACAACGACTATATGGAAAAGATTCTTCACGCCAAGCACGTCGAACGCGAAGACGTGCGCACTCGTGAATCGGTCATAGCTATTGCTGCTTCTGCTGACCTAAATATCGATGAGTTCACGGCTGTTCTTGACGATCCTGAATCTCTCGCGCAGATTGGGATAGATCATGAAGAGGCGCTTACGCATGGTGTGTTCGGTACTCCGACTTTCGTATTCGAGGATGGAACAGCCGCTTTCTTGAAAATGTTCACTCCTCCTGAAGATGAATCGATGAGTGCGTTCAAAGACTTCATGGGTATTGCTAGTGGTCGTAAATACTTTGGTGAACTAAAACGTCCGCAACCACCTTGGCCTCGCGGCGTTCAGGATTAAGACTGCACCCCATTGCCGACATCACCGCTTGAAATAGACGATCTCATTGCGATCGAAAGTGCGCTGGACGTCACGTTCATTGATCGTGATCTTCTCATGCTGGCGCTCACTCATCAGTCATATATAAACGAACATCCCGACGAGCTTCCAGTTTCTAACGAAAGATTAGAGTTCCTAGGCGATTCGATCGTGGGAATGATTGTTGCCGATCGGTTGTACGTAGGTGCTCCCAATCTGCCAGAAGGCGATCTCACGGTTCGGCGTTCGCAGGTCGTTCGAAGGGAAACATTGGCTGCTGCTGCCAGATCGATCGGCTTAAGCGAGTGGTTAGTGATGGGACGGGGCGAATCTGCGGCTGGCGGGGCGGATCGAACATCTAACCTTGCCGATTCGTTTGAAGCTATCGTTGGAGCGGTTTTCATAGATCAGGGATACGAACAGGCTTATTCGTTCGTTAACCAGTGGTTGGGTCCATATGTCGACGACGCACTCCGAACCGAAACTCAAAAGGATCCGAAGTCGCTATTGCAGGAACATTTACAAGGGAACGGCAGCAAGCCTCCTCGTTATCGTCTAGTCTCGGAATCGGGCTTACCAAGCGAAACTGTTTTTACGATGGAAGTCGTTATCGACGGCGAAGCCATTGCGTCAGGCATAGGATCGAGAAAAATTGATGCAGAACGGGAAGCCGCTGCACGAGCACTAAACATACTTGAGTCCAACTCAAACGAATAACGTTAGATTCGCAAAAACGGCTAGATCACTGAAAAGAGGAACCGACACTGTTCGGCGTATTTAAAAAGAAAGAAAAAACTGCTGAAAGTTCGGCGAAGACAGGATCTGCCTGGCGAGGTCGACTTGGTGGGATTTTCAGTCGTTCGAAAATAGATGACGACTTTTGGGATGAACTCGAAGAAGCACTCGTTGTCTCTGACGTTGGCGTGAATACCACGATGAGTTTGATCGACGATCTCCGAGACGTCGTCAAAGACGAATCGATCAAAGAGCCAGATCAGGTTCGAGTGCGAATGCGCGACCTGATCGCCGAGATGCTCACCGATTCCACTAACGTTGATCCGATTCCTGATGACGAACCAGTGGTATTACTGGTCGTTGGCGTGAACGGTGCAGGAAAAACAACTTCGATTGCAAAAATCGTTGATGTGGCTAAGACTGAAGGCAAGAACATAATGCTCGCCGCGGCAGATACGTTTCGCGCCGGAGCAATTGAGCAGATTAAGATATGGGGCGACCGCCTCGATGTCCCAGTGATCGCGCAATCTGCTGGTAGCGACCCCGGGGCCGTTGCGTTCGATGCTCTAAATGCCGCAAGAGCACGGAATGTTGATCTATTGATTATCGATACGGCTGGCAGGCTGCACACTACGCACAACCTGATGGAAGAACTTCGTAAGGTTCGAGGAATCGTAGAGAAGAATGGTTCAGGATTTACCGAACGAATTATGCTTGTTATCGACGGCACCACCGGACAAAACGGAATGATTCAGGCTAAATCGTTCACCGAAGCCGTTAACTGCAATGGCGTATTTCTTACGAAGCTGGACGGCACGGCTAAGGGTGGGGTAGCGCTCGCTATCGCAGGGGAATTAGGATTGCCGATCTGGTTCATTGGAACCGGAGAGAAATCATCTGACATGTCTGCATTCGATTCAGACGCTTTCGCATCAGCCTTGCTTCCGGAGCCAAATAGCTAGACAGGAACTGGCTTTGAAGTACTACTTCCCCAACTAAATGCTGCAAGCAATCGCAACACTACTCACGGTCGAGCTTCTCGGGCTCGCTGCATTCCCAGTTGTTGCACGTGCGTTCCCGATTTTGGCAGATCGCGGTTGGGCGATTTCGAAGCCAATCGGAATGTTGCTCATTGCCACAGCCGTGTGGTTGCTGTCCTATACCAAGCTAGTGCCTAACGATCCGCTGAGTTGGTGGTTGGTATTGGCAGTGCTTGCTCTGGTGAGTATTTGGCTACTTCGGACCGATTTGCCGCAATTACGACGAGCTGTCGCCAGACGCTGGCGAATAATCGTTGCCGTCGAGATCGTTTTCATTCTGTTCTTCGTAATGTTTCTTTCGATGCGGGCATTCGACCCTGCTGCATCGGGTACTGAAAAACCGATGGATCTGATGATGCTTACAGCGGTGACAACCGCAGATCACGCTCCACCTGAAGATCTATGGCTCGCCGGCGAACCGATTGCTTACTACTATTTCGGATACTGGATATACGGCGGCGTGAACGCCATGGCAGGGAGTTCGGTGTCGATAGCTTTCAATGTCGGCATGGCTCTCGTAGCCGCACTGGGGGCTAGCGTCGCGTTCTCGCTTGCAGTGACATTCGTGAGGCGAGATGGCGGCGCACTCAAACCTTCGCTCATTGCCGGAAGCGTGTCGGCATCGCTTTTGCTGCTCGTATCGAATTTGTCGGGTTTGTGGACGCTTCTCGATATCACCAAGATCTCTCCAGTGTGGTTGTTGAACTGGTATCACGGCAATGGATACGAGCGGATAGACAGAATCGCTATTTGGCGACCTGACGATTTTTGGTGGTGGTGGAAGAGTTCGAGAATCACTAACACGTTCGATGACGCTGGGAACGGACTCGATTTTACGATCACAGAATTTCCGTTTTTCAGCTTCCTATTGGGAGACTTTCACCCGCATCTAATGTCGATTCCGTTTGTGCTCACAGGGCTCACTGTCCTCACTGCATTGTTCATGATGCACAAATTGATTTCATTCAGAACTCTTCGAAAGAACGTGCCCGCTGCTGTGATAGCGGCATTGGTGATCGGGGCATCAGGTTTCATCAATTTTTGGGACGTTGGGCTACTGCTTTTGTTGTCGATGGGGCTGGTTGTCGCTGGATGGGTTTCGCAACGTAAATCAGGCATGAAATCGATACTGGCAGCCGGGTTACCGATGATGTTTCTTTGGATCATTGGCATATTGGTTTATTCACCGTTCTACTTCGGCACAGCGGAGAGCCAAGTTCAATGGCCGCCTCTGGCTCCAGTGAAATTCGGGAGCCGACCTGTTCACTTTTTGTCGATCTGGGCTCTCCTAATAGTTGTCGCGGCACCGACCGCAATGCTTCTTGCTAGTCGCTACACGAACATAGTTGTTCGAATGTTGACTGGTAAGAAACCTCTCGATGCCCGGGAAACTCATTTGTTTTGGCGTCCAGCTTGGATTACAGCTGGGGCACTGACCGTGGTGCCGTGGCTAATTTGGGCGGTTACGCATTTGGCGTTCAACGAGACAGCTAATGCGTCTGACATCGTGTCCAGACTTCCAGTAACTGCCGCCTTAGGCGTGGCGGCTTCGACACTTATTGCCGTGCTATTGACTCGTGCAAGACGTGGTGCCGATGACGGTAGTCATTTTGTAACAATGCTCGGTGCGCTTACGCTCTATCTGTTTTTCGCCGCCGAACTGTTCTTCGTTCACGATTTGTTCGCCAATCGAATGAATACGGTGTTCAAGTTCTACTATCAAGCTTGGATCGTTCTTTCGGTGGTAGGTGGGTACGGAGCCTACGTATGGCTGAAGCACCATTCATATTTTGTTGGGAGAAAGAAGCTTTTAAGTAGAACCGCGCTAGCTATAGTCGCCGTACTAGCACTCAGTTCGGTTTATTTCCCGATAGCGGCAGCGGTTGCTAAAACGACGTCATCGGGACTGGGACCGAATCTCGACAGTTTGAGCTACATGGAATCTCGAGACCTCAATGAGTTGAATGTAATCAACGACCTCAGGGAAATTGCCGATTCAGACGATGTGCTGGTCGAAGCCGTCGGGGATAGTTATTCCGAGTACGCTCGAATATCTGGTTCGTCGGGTGTTCCTGCGGTTATCGGTTGGGTGTTTCACGAAAGGCAATGGCGCGGCACTGACGAACTGTTTGCCGATCGTGAAGAAGATGTCCGAACGATCTACACGACTAGAGATACTGAAGAACTTCAAGCATTGATCGATAAATACGGCATCACAATGGTGGTCGTTGGTCCTCGGGAAAGATCAACCTACGGCAACATTGTGACCGGAATGTTCGATACGATTGGTGACCGAGTTATCGAACATGGTTTGTACACCGTGTTCAGTATCGATTAACCACTTTTGACGACAGATAATCCTTCAACTGAATCTTCAGCTAATGTCTTGCCTCACGTCGGAAGTTGGGTCGATGGTCGGTGGGTGAACGAGGGTGATCCTCGTGCCGCCCCGAAACGACCTGTTGCATCCGACCCAACTCTGGATCAATCTAAATCCCGTAGAGGGTTCACGATTCCGTTTCGGGTCGAATTCTCGATCTACACAGGATTGGTTCTAATTGCTCTCGCCATGCGGCTTTACGACCTTGGCGGTCGAGCTGTTCATCACGATGAGAGTCTCCATGGTTATTTCGCATATCAAATATTCAATGGCAGTGGATACGACCATAATCCGCTAATGCATGGAATGTTCCTGTTTCATTCCATCGCCACCTCGTTCTTCCTAGTCGGTGACAGTGATTTCTCTCTTCGACTTCCAATGGCTCTATTCGGGACTGGCCTTGTCCTTGTGCCACTGCTCCTAAAGCCTCGAATAGGTCAATTTGGGGCTTTGGCAGCCGGCGTTATGCTCGCGTTTTCGCCATCGATTCTTTACTACAGTCGATTCGCTCGAAACGACATCTTCATGGCTGTGTTCACACTGGCTCTGGTCGGGGTCATGTGGCGATACATTGACGAGCGTAAAAATCGTTGGCTCTACATCGGCGCTGGACTGGTTGCCATAGGATTCGCCACTAAAGAGACCCAGTACATCGTAATAGCGTTGCTTGGCGCGTTTCTCATTACTCAAGTATGGAAGGAACTGCGTGATTGGTTGTACGCCCGCCGGTCACTCGCCGAATTCAGTCCTGAAGCATCTTTCTTAGTACTGCTCGCCGCTTTGAGTCTGCCGCTTTTGGCGGCTGGTGTTGCTGTATTCCAGGGTGTTCTAGGCGTAACGCTGGCTGCAGAGGATGGCACGCCGGGAGTTCCCACTGGAAGTCCTAACGGAGCGGGCTGGAACGTTGCTATTGGTATTAGCGCAGCGTTCATTGCAGCGTCGTTAGCTGCTGGTTGGTATTGGAACAAACGGGTGTTCCTAGGCGCGTTCGCTGTATTTGCGATTGTATTTGTTTTGTTGTTCTCAAATTTCGGTTCCAATCCTGGCGGAATCGGCAGTGGAGCGTGGCAGTCGCTTGGCTATTGGATTGCCCAACATGATGTGGCTCGTGGGAATCAGCCTTGGTACTACTACTTCACTATTAGCTCGATCTACGAGTTCATGCCATTCGCAGTGGCGACCGGTGCTGCCATGTACTACGGGTTCAAATCGGGTCTTCGTCCATGGATTTTCATTGCACTGATCGCTGGTGCAATGTTGGTTCTGGCAAATGACAGTTTGAGTTTCCAAAAAGGAATCGTTCAGGGCGCTGAACAAGACGTTCTGAACTACGTCGGTCAACTAGCGTTGCTGACGGTATACGGATCTGCAATTGCGCTGACACTTGTAATACGAACTAACAAGTTCAACAAATTCCTGTTCTTCTGGACCGTCGGAACCTTCATTGCCTACACCCACGCTGGAGAGAAGATGCCGTGGTTGATCGTGAACATCGCTGTACCAGCAGTGATACTCGCAGCTAGCACGCTCAATGACATCGTCATGTCGATCGATTGGCGTAACGCTTGGCGAAACCGTGCGGGGCTCACGATCGTCGGTGTTCCGGTGTTCTATCTGATGCTTTGGAAAATTGTGTTCCATGATCTTGGGGAAGGAGCCGGTCAATTCGCAGCAGCTTGGGCGATCCTAGCTGTACTTGGGCTGCTTCTGCTCGGACTTCAAGTCTTAGGCTCAAGAATCGGTCGCTCACAGGCCCTCGGCATAGTTGGGCTCCTAACTGTAGTAATAATGTTTGGATTCACATTTAGAGCAGGATGGATCGCCAGCTTCGAGAACGGCGACATTCCAGTCGAAATGCTTGTGTACACCCAGACTTCGCCTGACATACACAACTTGGCTAAAGAGATCGAACAGACTGCAAATCTCACTGGCGATCGTTACGAAATCAAACTCGCAATAGATATTCGTGACGCCTACTCTTGGCCTTGGCAGTGGTACCTCCGGCGGTACAACGAAGTCTCCTTCAGCGATCACACATCAGATGCCGTCGAAGTGGCTGACGACCGGTTGATCGCGGTAATTAACGCTAACAATCAGGCAACAGCCATAACGAAAATGCCAGATGGCTTTTCTGAAGGTCGAAAACTGGTTCACCGTTGGTGGTTCCCTGAACGGTATCGAGACGTAACTCCAAAAACGTTCTTTGATACGTTGTTGGATCGAAACCGCTGGGAAGGGTCGGTAGACTATTTCCTCTACAGAAAACTCTCAAACCCCTTGGGCACAATCGATTCCTACGTCTATTTCTCTGACGAAGTACCGCTAGTCCCTGCTAAGTAGAACGTTTCTTCACACCAGAGTTCAAGGACACCGATAACTACGCATGTTTTTTGGGAATAAAGCCTTTTGGCTCGGCGCTATTGGAAGCGCAGCGTTCCTTGCTGTGTTCGTTTGGTTGTTTGTCGACTTCGACATGATCGGCGATGTCCTGTCTGACGCCAACTACGTCTACATTGTTCCGTCTTTGGCGTTCTACTTTGTAGCGGTGTGGTTCCGATCCCAACGCTGGAAATTCCTACTTCGTCCACTCATCGGCAAGCCTCAGAAAAGCATCTATTCGGTCGTTGTAGTCGGCTACATGGCGAACAATCTAATTCCGGTTCGAATCGGTGAAGTTGTTCGTTCGTACTACCTGAGCCTTCGTGAATCATGCTCCGCTCCTGCGGCGTTCGGAACGGTAGCCGTTGAACGAGCCACTGACGTACTAGCGTTATTGTTTTTCCTGGCAGCGGCTGGGCTGATGGGAACGGTTGGAGTAGA
Source organism: Chloroflexota bacterium (assembly GCA_018649665.1). GTDB lineage: Bacteria > Chloroflexota > Dehalococcoidia > Lucifugimonadales > Lucifugimonadaceae > Lucifugimonas. The sequence goes on from JABIHL010000073.1 coordinate 38,485, forward strand.
ACGTGCAGTCGGCGATATTTCTTCTGACGTTCCTGGCGGGGCACCGATGCTCGCCGCCGTGGCTCTGTTGCCGTTCTTAGCAGTATTCAGCGTTGTATTGGTAATTTCCACTGCCAGCAGGACAACGGTTCTCGGGTGGCTCGACCGTTCTATGTTCATGCTCGGACGTGGCTTACGCGATCGTCTACTAGGCATTGCAGATCGACTACTTGAAGGGCTAACCGTTGTTAGTTCTACTGCTGATCTGGCCAAGGTGTTTGCGTGGTCGCTGCCGGTTTGGGCCTCAGAAGCTGCGATGTACTACCTGATTGCTATTGGCTTCGATCTTCGACCAATATTCGACAGCCAAGTCGAGTTTATCGCTGCGATACTTGTGTTCACCGCAGCAGCAAACCTCGCCGGTGTATTGCCGTCAACAGCTGGTAGCTGGGGACCTTTCGACTTCTTCGGTGCCGCCGCATTGGTGGCACTTGGAGTAGGGCAGGAAGTCGCAGCTGCCTACGCTTTAACGGTTCACGTGGTGCTTTGGGTACCGCCGACAGTTGTGGGAGCCGTGCTGTTGGTCATGGACGGCAATTCGCTTTCCAGCCTGATGAAGGGTGCGAATGAGTCGCAACAGCCGATCGCAGGAGATATTTCGTCCTAATGAAAATTGGAATCATCGGTGCCGGTGCGGCAGGACTTTCCGCAGCGTTTGATCTTTCTGCCAAAGGGCACAAAGTAGTCGTGTACGAATCAGCACCGTTCATTGGAGGGCAGGCTTCGACCATTCCGGTAGGTGGGAGTCCGTTAGAGCGCGGTTATCACCACCTGTTCACCAACGATCAGGCTATTCTCGATTTGATGGCTGATCTCGGCGTTGCCGAGGCAATGAAGTGGTATCCGTCCCGGGTAGGCACGTACACATCTGGCAAGGTCTACAAAACGACTACTGCACTAGATCTTCTTCGCTTTGGAGCGATTCCGTTCTTCGATCGAATCAAGCTCGGATTATTTGCACTGAAGGTCGGTCGCATCAAGGAATGGCGTGACCTTGAAGATCAGACAGCCGACTATTGGCTAAGAGAACGTCTTGGCGGCAAAGCGTATGAGAAGGTTTGGGCGCCGCTTCTCAAGGGCAAGTTCGGCGATTTTTATGATCAGATCGGTATGCCGTGGTTTTGGTCGAAGATTCAAACAAGATTCGCTTCCCGGCAAGGTATACGTGGTCGAGAGATGCTCGGTTACCCAGATGGCAGCTTCGACACTATCTTCGACAAACTAACTGCCGCGATTAAATCCCGTGGCGGCGAAATTCATATTTCTACACCTGTCGAGAGAGTTGAAGTTGTCGATGGAGTTGCGAAGGCATTGATTGCTAAGTCACCATCGGGCGAGCAAATTCGTGAAGAGTTCGACACCATTTTGTCGACGGTTCCTTCATTCTCTTTCCCTGACCTAGTCGATCTGCCAGATGACTACAAACAACGCCTAACCGATGTTCACTATCTTGCAGCTGTGGTCGTGGTTCTTGAGATGGATCGACCTCTCACTAAGTACTACTGGATGAACATCGCTGATTCCGAGGTTCCATTCTTAGGCTTGATCGAGCACACGAACATGCTTCCGAAAGAGTGGTACGACGGCAGAAATATTCTTTATCTGACGAACTATCTCGACCGGACCGACCCGGTGTACAGCATGTCGCAGGACGAATTACTCGACTTGTACTTGCCGCATCTGACGAAGTTCAATCCTGAATTCGACCGGTCATGGGTCAAAAAGGTTCATTACAACGCACTTAGCGCGGCGCAACCAATTATCGGCACCAACTATTCCAAAGCGATTGCCGATCATCGAACGCCGGTGAAGAAGCTTTATCTGGCGAACACTACTCAGATCTACCCTGAAGACCGTGGGACAAACTATTCGATCAAGATGGGTAGAGAACTCGCCGAGATGATCGTCGAAGATGAACAACGCGGTTGGAACAGCTGGAAGTAAACTTCCTCGATCTCAATAGCACGAAGTAACAAGAACAGACTGGAAATACGGAACTATGGGACAACTCGAAGGTCAAGTAGCGATCATCACTGGCGCTGGAACGGGAATCGGCCGAGAAGCCGCGTTGATGTTCGCCGATCAAGGGGCGAAACTGGTTCTTGCCGGACGTCGAATTGAACCGCTGAACGAAGTTGTCGCGCTAATCGAAGCCAAAGGCGGATCAGCAGTCGCCAAGTCAGTCGATTTGGAAGATGGCGATGCCGCCGCCGCTCTCGGTACTTGGACCATTGCCGAGTTTGGACAAGTTGATGTTCTTGTGAACAATGCGGGCCACAGCTCTCATGTGCGATCGATTCAGTACGTGGGCCCTGAAGAATGGGCGAGCGTGTTCAGAGTGAACGTCGAAGGCGTTTACCGTCTAACTCAGTCAGTCGTTGCTTCGATGATCGAAAACGGTGGCGGAACTGTAGTGACGACATCGTCTTACGCAGCACTCCACCCCGGATTGCTTGGCGGAGCGGCTTACAGTGCTGCGAAGTCGGCTTCGTACAACATGATGCGTGGAATCAATTCCGAGCTAAACGCTAAAGGCATTCGGGCTTCGACGATCCTGCCGGCTGAGGTTGATACGCCTATTCTCAATAACAGACCTCATAATCCAGATGCCGACGCTCGTGCAACGATGATGATGCCGGAAGACGTTGCCGCGGCTATTTTGCTGTGTGCGACTCTACCCGGGCGAACGGTTATCGAAGAGATCGTAATGTCGCCGACTCAGCCTCGTGATCGATCCATCGACATGGAAGTTGCCGCTAAAGCGGGATCCCCCGACGAATAGGGCGATCTATTCACTCGCACCGTTCGAGAAGTAGTCGATCATTGGCGTGAAGTAGAAATCTTGCCATCCAGACTCATAGCCGTCGGCTTGATCGTCGGGAATGTTCCAGTGGCGAAGCGTTAACTTGGTTCCGGTATCGATCCGCTCAAGAGTGATTTCGATAGAAGAATCGGGGTCACTGCCCTCGAACTCTGTCGTGCGCCAGGTTTGAAGGATTCGCTTGCCATCGTCGAGTTCTAAATTGATCCCGTTAATATAACCGTCATGAGCTGTGAATATTCCGGCGATCTCATTCGTTGCGGTTGCTGGCGATTGAGTCATTGCACCGTGCTGTTTGCCATCTAACCACGCGTCGAATATTTTCTTAGGCGATGTCGGAATTTCAGTTGTAATTGTGAATTTGTTCATTACGGCTTGTACTGCTAACAGCAGAACTGTGTGGTGCTAACTAACGATCGAAAGCATCGGAGATCATATCTGGGTCATAGCCAGTCCACGTATCTCGATACTGTACGCGACGTTCGCCTCGTTCACCAACAACCTCGAATACAGGAGACTCGTGTCCACCCCAATGGAAGTGTTGTCCCGGTTCGTCAGTGACTTCGACAGAGATGTCTGGTCTGTCGAACAAATCCTTTCGAAGCCGAGTACCTAGACCGGGGCCTTCTGGAGCGAGCATGTAGCCATCAACAACTTTGATGTTTGTTTCGAGAACTTTCTCGTACCAGCCGCCTTTACCGTAGAAAGCTCGGCAGCTTTCCATCAAAAACACGTTCGGGGCATTCATTGAGATATGTGCGCACGCAAACACGTTTACTGGGCCTGTCATATCGTGGGGAGCTACCGGACGCTGCTCGGCTTCTGCCATCGTGCAAATTTTCTTTGTTTCTGTGATGCCGCCCGTCCAAATCAAGTCGGGCATAACGACTTCGGCTGCTCCTGCCTTTAGATACTCTCTGAACTGATATTTACTGATTAGTCGTTCAGAAACACAAACAGGAGCTTCGATTTCGTCGGCAAGTCGCAGGTGGCTTTCGACGTTAGTTGGCTGAATGAGCTCCTCTTGCCACATCATGTCGAGGTGATCCATCGCCTTGCCGATCTTGATCGCTGAGTTGAGGTTCCAGCGTCCGTGCCCATCATTGGCTACTTCGATCTGATCACCCACGGCGGCTCGGATGTCCTCGACTGGCTTTATCAGCAGCTTCATATCTTCATTTGAGATGTGGGTGCCACGGTTGATGTCAGCAAACTGGTCGGTGAACGCCCATTTCATCGCTGTGATGCCATCGTCGAGAAGGCTCTTTGCAAGCGTGCCCGCGTCGACGATCGCCATCTCCATATCTTTGTTGTCACCGTACTGGCCGGTGGTGTTGTACGTTCGAACTTTGTCTCGGCATGCGCCACCGAGCATGTTGTAGATGGGTTGCCCTGCGACTTGCCCTGCGATGTCCCACAAAGCGATATCAATAGCGGAAATTGCCCGCGCCTCTGCTCCTGCATATCCGAAAGCGTTCGCCATATCGAACATGTCTCGCCAGTGACGTTCAATCGCCAAGGGATCCTTTCCGATTAGCATCGGCGCAAACATTTCGTGGATGCATCCAGTCACTGCTCTTGGTCCGAAGAAGGTTTCGCCTAGTCCAACGTGTTCCGAATCAGTTTTAACTTGAACCCACGTAACCATTGGGAATTCTTCTACCAGGATTGTTTCAATTGACGTGATTTTCACGTTCTGACTCCGCTCGATAGTGTCTGTGATCGGTTGATCGACGTATTCTATTGCGCATATTAGATTGTTGAGAGGAATTTGCGTTGCCAAAAGACATCACGGAACGACTGGCGGCTTGCTACACCGGAGCCGTTTATGACGTAATGCGAGAGATGGGACACCCCGATTGCGTGTTGCCGCACGAAATTCGTCCGCTCGACGACACTCAGACTCTTGCCGGACCCATTTGGACGTGCAGTGGTCGTATCGACGAAACAATTTCTAACGACGATTCATTGATGAGTTGGACCGGATTGCTCAGTAAAGCGCCTTCAGGTTCAGTGCTGGTTTGCCAGCCAAATGACTCGACCATCGCTCACATGGGTGAACTTTCAGCGGAGACTTTGAATCATCGTGGCGTGCTCGGATATGTCGTTGATGGTGGAAACCGAGACTCAGATTTCATCAAGAAACTCGGTTGGCCTGTGTTCTTTCGCTACTTCACTCCTAAGGACGTAGTAGGCAAGTGGGCAGTGGAATCGATGGGTGAACCGATCGTAATCGGTGATGTTGAAATCACGTCAGGTGATTGGATTCTTGCTGATATCGACGGTGTTGTGGTTATTCCCCAGTCGATGATCGAGTCGGTTCTCGATAAGACCGAAGAGATCATGTCGACCGAGAGTGAGCTTAGGACGATGATTCTGAACGGCATGGATCCACAGGAAGCGTATAAAAAGTACCGACTCTTCTGAGTCTTAAAGATTCGCTCAAATTACGTTGTCTCGCATATTGGGCTCTGCTAGGATTGTGATTCAATTCTCGAAGTCGAATATTCCACTTTTTCGTTGAGGCTAAATTGACCACTGCTGAGACAGCGCAGAGCTCGAAATTACGTGAACAAATCAGGCAAGTGCTGAACGCTCAGCCACAGCCGACGGTAACAGTCCTTTCATCGTTAATCGCGATACAGGATTCGATTCACTATCTTCCTGACGAAGCCATCAAAGAGACGGCTACGTTCTGCGGCTCTACCATCAACGAGGTGTGGAGCGTTGCGTCGTTCTACACGAACTTCCGTTTCACAGAACCTGGCGATAAGACGCTCGATGTGTGCTGGGGGCCTGCCTGCCACGTTGTTGGGGCGCAAGCAATTCTCGATTCGGTGCACACCGCTCTCGAAATCAAAGAAGAGGGCGAAAGTCCCGACCGCAAAGTGACTCTCAAGTACAACACCTGTTTGGGTGCTTGTGCGCAGGGTCCGGTTATCGCAATTAATCATCATCTAATCGGCAAACAGACTCCGGAGTCCGCAGCGAAGATCGCTCGAGAGCTTCGAGGCCAGAGCAGCTAGCTAACAAGCTAGTCGATCAAGAGCACCAGAGGACCAGATAACCGATGTCAACGCCGTTCGAAGAACTCCAAGCCCGCGCTAAAAAACGCTGGGAGGAGCTGACCTCAGGCGATAGCGCATGGATCAGAGTCGGCGGCGGCACTTCAGGTCAAGCTGCCGGTGCAGATGCAGTGCTCGACGCATTTAAATCTTCTGTTGAATCATCTGGGGTAAACGCCAACGTTTCTATGGTCAGCGCAATGGGGTTGATGTACCTAGAACCGCAAGTCGACATTCTTATGCCAAACGGCGCAAGGGTTTACTACGGAAACGTCGAACCTGAAGAAGCTCAGAAGATTGTTGAGCAACATGTAAAGAACGGCGAACCGCTTACTGAACGGGCGTTCGCTTACTCGGGCGGCGATGGAAACGGTGTTGGAAATCTTCCTGAACTGAACAGCTTGCCAATGGTGGCTCTTCAACAGCGAATCGCCACCCGTAACTTCGGCGATACCGATCCTCACGATTTGCTTCAGTATGTTGCAAACGGCGGTTACACAGCCCTGAACCGTGCTCTAACGGAATTGACTCCCGAAGAGATCGTCAATGAGATCAAAGCTGCCGGGCTACGAGGTCGTGGCGGTGCTGCGTTCCCAGCGGGAGTGAAGTGGAGCTTCCTGGCTCCATCTAAAGCTCCAGTGAAGTACGTTCTCTGCAACTGCGAAGAAGGCGACCCCGGTGCGTTCAACGACAAGGGAATTATTGAGAACGATCCTCACACGCTAGTCGAAGGTCTGATCATCAACGGTTACGCCACTCGATCAACTCACGGATACATATTCATTCGTACTGGTCACGAGTTGCCAATCGAATCGGCTCGCAAAGCTATCGCTGCTGCCTACGAGGCGGGATTGCTAGGCAAGAATATTCTGGGATCCGACTTCTCATTCGATATGGAAGTTTCGCTAACGGGTGATTCTTACGTTGCGGGCGAAGAAACAGCCTTGATGGAAGCGATCGAGGGTAAACGCTCGACTCCACGGTTCAAGCCTCCGTTCCCGGCTGCTGCGGGTCTTTGGCAGAAGCCGACAAATATCAACAACGTCAAGACGCTCGCTTACGTTCCAGAAATCGTCCGAAATGGATCGGACTGGTTCAAGAGCATCGGAACAGAGACCACTTCCGGTACAGCTATCGTTTGTCTTTCAGGGCACATCACTTACCCAGGCATGTATGAAGTGCCGATGGGAATGACCATCCGCGAGGTACTTGAAAAAATTGGCGGCGGTGTTTCGGTAGGTGAGCGAATCAAAGTGCTTCAGGCAGGTGGCCCGTTGAACGGCCTGCTTGGCGAAGACGCATTCGACACCATGATCGACTTCGATGCTATGTCGGCGGCTGGTGCGTCTATCGGATCTGGTGGAATCATCGTCGGAAACGAGACCACGAACGTTGTCGACCTATTGCGTTCTCTCATCGCATTCAACCAGTTCGAGTCTTGTGGAAAATGCTTCCCTTGCCGACTTGGCAACACTCATATGCTCGAAATTCTGGACCGAATGTGCCAGAACAAAGCCAAATCTGCCGACCTTGCTCTTCTTGAGCGCGTTGGCACAAGCATGAAAGCCGGTTCGCTTTGCGGACACGGTCAACTTGGCTTCAACCCGATCGCATCAGCTCTGAAGTATTTCGGAGATGAGATCAAATCTTGCTTAGCTGGAGAAATCGCCCCTGGCGGTGTTTTCGGTGATGGCACGATGATTCTTCCTACTCGTACACGTCCTTAGTCTAGAGCCCCACCAAAAGCCCA